>JAUVJU010000104.1 GCA_030592285.1 Caldifarciminota bacterium | reverse complement strand
CTTGATGCATATATAAAAATGTTAAACCAAAATCTTTATCCATTTGTTCCATGCAAGGGTTCGGTTGGAGCAAGCGGGGACTTAGCACCTCTGTCACATATTGCACTTTCTGCTATTGGTGAAGGTGAATTTATTGTTAATGGAAAAAGGGTAAATGCATTAAAAATTCTGAAAAAGGAAAAGATTAAACCAGTTAAATTAAAAGTCAAAGAGGGACTTGCACTTATTAATGGCACACAAATGATGACTGCTATTGGTGCAATTTCAATTATATATGCAAAAAGATTGATTGAGATGGCTGATATTATTGCTGCATCATCCATTGAGGGCTTAATGGGAACAGATATGGCATATTCAAAAAACATTCAGGATATAAGAAATCAGGAGGGTCAAAAGATATCTGCAAAAAATCTTAGATCATTATTAAAGGATTCTAAAATATTAAAATCACATAAAAATTGTTCAAAGGTGCAGGATGCATATTCATTGAGATGTATTCCTCAGGTGCATGGTGCAGTAAGGGATGCATATAATTATGCTGCTAAAATAATTGAAAATGAAATGAATAGTTCAACGGATAATCCACTTGTTTTTCCTAAAACAGGGGAAGTAATATCTGGTGGCAATTTCCATGGACAGACAGTTGCAATTCCTATGGATGCATTAAAGATTGCTGTTAGTGCTCTTGCAAGCATATCTGAAAGACGACTCTATAAATTAATGAATGAAAATGAAACAGGATTATATCCATTCTTAAGTAAGGATGCAGGATTAAATAGCGGCTTTATGATGCTTCAGGTTACAGCTGCATCCCTTGTATCGGAAAATAAGATATTATCTCATCCTGCTTCTGTGGATTCTATTCCCACATCATTGGGTCAGGAAGATCATGTATCAATGGGTACAATTGCTGCAAGGAAATTAATGGAGGTAATTGAAAATACGGCTGATGTGTTATCAATAGAATTATTTGCGGCTATGATGGCATTAAGATTTAGAGAGCCATTAATTTCATCATTAGCACTTAATGGATTAAAGAAATTCTTTTTTAAGAAGATCAAAGCGGTTGATTGTGATAGACCATTTTATAAGGATATTGAGAAGATCAATAAAATGTTGTTAAATGGTGATTTTAATAAAGAAATTAATAAATATGTGGAAATAAAATAAGGAGAATTTTGAAGAAAGAATATAAGATGGATTCCTGTCTTCACAGGAATGACCCTTCGGCAGGCTCAGGGCAGGCAAAGAGAATACTGGATTCCAACATATTCCTCAAATTATTCGGAATATGCCTACGCAGGAATGACAGAAAGAGAGAAGATGACAGAAAGAAAGAGGGCACGGCACGCCGTTCCCCTACGGCAGAGAAGAAAGGAAAAGAATGAAAAGAAAAATGAGAGAAGATGGCAGAAAAAAAGAGGGCACGGCACGCCGTTCCCCTACAACAGAGAAAGAAAGGTATGACGGAAAGAGAGAAGATGTTTTATAATAAAATAAGGAGTAATTATGTCCGAATATAGACCTGTAAAATCCCCAATAGGAACAAATCTATCCTGTAAATCATGGCAGTGCGAAGCACCAATGAGAATGTTAATGAATAATCTAGATCCTGATGTTGCAAAGGATCCTGAGCATCTGATTGTTTATGGTGGAACAGGAAGAGCTGCAAGAAATTGGGAAAGTTATTATAAGATTGTTGAAACACTTAAAAATTTAAATGATGATGAAACACTATTAATGCAATCAGGAAAGCCGGTTGCCGTATTTAGAACACATGAATGGGCACCAAGGGTATTGATTACCAATTCATTATTGGTTCCCAAATGGGCTACATTTGAAGAATTCATAAGATTGGAATCAATGGGACTCACTGTCTATGGTCAAATGACAGCTGGTTCATGGATATATATCGGTACTCAGGGTATTTTGCAGGGTACCTATGAAACAGTTGGTGCAATTGCTAAAAAATTATTTAACAGCACACTTAAAGGAAAATGGGTTTTAACAGCTGGACTTGGAGAAATGTCAGGTGCACAACCGCTTGCAGTTGTGATGAATGAAGGTGTTGCTATTGTAGTAGAGGTTGATGAATCACATATTGATAGAAAGATAGAAGGAAAATATTGTGATGTTAAGGCAAAAACACTGGATGAAGCATTAGGACTAAAAGATGAAGCAATTAAAAATGGCAAAGCATTATCAATAGGACTTCTTGGAAATATTGCAGATATTATGCCTGAATTAGTTAAGAGAAATATTGTTCCTGATATTGTAACAGATCAGACATCTGCTCATGACCCGCTTTATGGATATATTCCTGCCGGTTATGAAGTAGAAGAGGCAGATGAACTTAGAAAAAATGATACGGATAAATATTATAAAGAGGTTTATATTTCCATTTGTAAGCATGTTGAAGCAATGCTTGATATGCAGAAAATGGGAGCAAATGTATTTGAATATGGCAATAATCTAAGACAGAGAGCATTGGATAATGGAGTAAAGAATGCATTTGAAATAATTGGATATGTACCTGCATATATAAGAAATCTATTTTGTGAAGGCAGCGGACCATTCAGATGGGCGGCTTTAAGTGGAGATCCACAGGATATCTTTGAAACAGATAAGGCACTTCTTGAAACATTTCCACATAATGAACATTTAAAGGTATGGATTGATAAGGCACATGAATTAGTGAAATTCCAGGGATTACCTGCAAGGATCTGCTGGCTTGCTCAGGGAGAAAGAGCTGAATTCGGAGATAGAATAAACAGCATGGTTAAAAGCGGTAAATTGAAGGCACCTATTGTTATAGGAAGAGATCATCATGATACAGGTGGTGCTGCCTCTCCAAACAGAGAGACAGAGGCAATGAAAGATGGCTCAGATGCAATTGCGGATTGGCCTGTTCTTAATGCAATGCTTAATGTTGCATCAGGTGCCACATGGGTATCACTTCATCATGGCGGTGGAGTTGGTATTGGATACTCCATACATTCAGGGCAGGTGATTCTTGCCGATGGAACAGATACGCAGGGTGAGAAGATAAGTAGAGTGCTTACAAATGACCCTGGAAGTGGAGTTGTGAGACATGCAGATGCCGGTTATGAAATTGCAATAAAAACAGCAAAGAAAAAAAATATTAAAATGCCAATGATAGATTAATATGAAAATACTAATAAAAAACATTTCAGAGATTTGTGCATGTGCAACAAGAGAAAACTATATAAGGTTAAATATTGATGGTATAAGAAATCCTATTATTAATGGTAATTCAATTCTAATTGAAAATGGTAAAATAAAAAAGATTGGCATAGATATAAATGAATCAGTCAATAAAGTTATTGATGCAGAAAATTGTTTAGTAACACCCGGTTTTGTGGATTCACATACACATCTTGTATTTAATGGAACAAGAGAGGATGAATTTGAGAAGCGGGCAATGGGTGTGGGATATAAGGAAATTGCAAAGAGCGGCGGTGGAATTCTTAGTACTGTAAAGAAAACAAGAGAAGCGGATTTTGATACCCTATATGAAAATGCAACAATATGGATTGATAGATTAATAAGTATGGGTATAACATCCATTGAAATAAAAAGCGGTTATGGTCTTGATACTGAAACTGAACTCAAACAATTAAGGGTGATAAAAAAGCTTAAGGACTCATATCCAATAAATATAAAAGCAACTTTTTTGGGTGCCCATGAAATTCCGCTTGAATACAGAAATGATAGAAGGGTTTACATAGACAAAATAAAAAATGAAATGATACCTGCTGTATCAAAAGAAGGGCTTGCCGATTATATTGACATATTCTGTGAAAAAGGAGTATACACATTTGATGAAACAATGGAAATATTAGAGGAGGGTTTAAAGTATTCTTTGAAGCCAAGAATTCATGCAGATGAAATGGAACCATCAGGAGGCAGTACTGCTGCAGCTCTTTTAAAGGCAGTATCTGTAGATCATATGAATGTACCATTAATAAATGATTTAAAAGTGCTTGCTGAGAACAAAACCGTAATTACATTACTTCCTGCAACCAATTTTATTCTTAATATTAAACAGTCACCTCCAATAAAGGAGATGCGGAAATTAAATAATATTATTTCTGTTTCAACTGATTTTAATCCAGGCTCTTCCCCAGTAGCATCTATTGCACTTACTGCATCAATAGGAATGCTTAGATATGGATTATCGTCAGATGAACTTATTTATGCAATTACTCTTAATCCGGCATTTTCTCTTGGATTATCTGAAAAAACAGGTTCTATTGAGGAAGGAAAAGATGCGGATATACTAATACATTCAATAGAAAATATCAAACAGTTATTTTATTTTGTTGGTATGAATTCTGTGAAAAAAGTTATTATAAAAGGGGAACCATATTTAAGTGAATGATACAAATATTTCTGGAATAAAACATACTTTACAAACATTACCCGATGATATTAAAAATAGGAAAGAAAAACTTGTTTTACTTTTCAAGGATAATAAATATAAAAATATTAAAGAATCAATAGCAATACTTTTATTTCTTGAAAAAATATTTCTTAATAAAGAAGAATTGTACTGGCATCTTTTTAATCATTATATAATCTTTGGATTGTATGATGAAGCATTAAGAGCATTAAGAACAATAATAAATGAAAATGAATTTATAATAAATATATGTAAGGAATATAAACCAGAATTACCGGAGAATGTAATTCTTGATATTACAAAAGGTGAATCAAATTCGTTTAAAGCATGGATTACAAAATCATTGGATAATAATAAATATGTTTCTGCCTATTATGAAATTGCAGTTTATTTAAGGGATTTATTACCTGATAGATCAATGGAGTTTATGAAAAAAGCATATAAATTATCTGATGGGAAAATGGAAATAAGAATTTTACTTAATATGGTAAAAACATACATAGAAAATAATAATAAAGAAAAAGCAATAAAAGTATTAAAAGATAAAATATATAATAGTGATGAACATGACTCAGCAATCATATACAGACTTGCTTCATTAATTGAAAACGAAGAGCCAGACAAGGCATTGAACCTTTTTAAGCAGATAAAGAAAAACGGTAATAATTATTTAGATACAGAAGAACGAATAAGCAATTTGACAAAGTCACTAAAAAAGTTTATTATAAAAGATCAAGATGAAGATATTAATAATGATAATGGAACAATACAGTTTTCATAGAGAAGGTTTGTAATGAATTATGAAAAATTTTTTAGAATGAATCATGAGCCATTTGCCAATGTGCCTGATACACGATTTTTCTTTCAGTCAAAACAACATAAAATGGCATTGCTTCGTCTTGTACATGCAGCGGAAAAAATGAGGGGCTTTGGACTTCTTGTTGGAGAAGTAGGTACAGGGAAGACCACGGTTGCAAGGAAACTACTTTCATATCTGTCATCCAATAAGGACTATAAAGCAGGGTTGATTGTACTTACACATGAGAATTTCACTGAGAAATGGCTTTTTGAAAGAATTGCAAGAATGATTGGAATAACTGATCTGGAGAAATTGATGGAAGACCCGATGAATAGAATTACAAGGCAGCTTCTTAAACTTGATAAATCAGGCAAAAAAACAATAATTATGATTGATGAAGCAAATAAAATATCTGATGCAAGGGTTATTGAGCAGATAAGGGGCTTCCTGAATCTGGAACTAAAAGATAGAAGAATAGTTACATTTATTCTTATTGGAGTTCCGGAACTTGAAAAGCATTTAAATAAAAATGAATCCATAACTCAAAGAATTGCAACAAGAGCATACTTGAAGGCATTATCCATTGAACAGACCGAGGGTTATATTAAACACAGATTAAATGTAGCAGGTGCAGACATAGGTATATTTACAGCAAATGCTATGGAGGTTATATTTGATTATTCAGGTGGGAAACCCCGTCTTATAAATACTATATGTGATAATGCATTACTTGATGCAGCATATTTGGAACAATTACCGGTAAATCGCAATATGGTTGAAGAGGTCTGCGAATCATTGGGACTAAAAAGACAGTTGACATCATATAGAAGAGAATTATAATTAAATATTATTATTAACTTGAGGTTTAATGGCATCTATTAAAGAAGTAAAAGCAAAAGCACAGGATTTTGTAAATAAAGGGAAGTATGATAAGGCTGTAATACTATATACAAAAATAATGGAGAAATTGCAGGAAAAGGGTAATCCTGATATTTCACTTTATAATAAAGTAGGTGATATTTATCTTAATAAATTAGATAATTCAGAATTAGCTATTGGTAATTATACTACAGCAATGACAATGTATAGAAAATTTGGATTATATCCAAATGCAATTGCAATGGCAAAAAAGATTATTAAGATTGATAATACTCAAATTGAAATGTATGAAAAAATCGGTGAATTTAATAAGGCACAGGGACTTATTGGAGAGGCATTAAATAATTTTGTATTGTTTGCTGAAAGATCAATAAAGATTAATGATAAAAAATCGGCAATAAGGGCATTCAAGGAAACACTTGATATGATGCCTGGAAAAGTAGAGATCAAGGAAAAATTGGTAGATCTATATATTCAGGAAGAGAATTATGATCAGGCAGTAGAATTATTAAAAGAAGTGGAATCTCATTATATTAAAGTGAATAGTATGGAACAGGCAGCTATGATAAGGCAGAAGATTACAAGATATGCAAAGCATACTGCAAATCCGGAACCTGCTCCTCAACCTGCGAAACCACCAGCTGCACCTCAACCTAATGAAGATATTGAGATTGAGGATTTTGATATTTCTGATTTGGTTGATGACTTAACTAAGGAATTGGATAATTCATTCCAGGAAACAGAACCATCGGAATCATCATCAATCCCATCTCAATTAAATATTGACCCAGCAATATCCAAGTTATCCGAAACTATTCCTGATGTAAGTTTAAGTGAAAATAATGAATCAATAAGTGAAATCAATGGACTTGACACTTCAGAAAGTGAAGGGG
>JAUVJU010000043.1 GCA_030592285.1 Caldifarciminota bacterium | reverse complement strand
TTAAAAGCATTAAGAAAATATTTTCAAGGCATTTTAGTAGTAAAAAGGTAATTGCCATTGATGATATTAGTTTTGATATCAATAAAAATGAGATTTTTGGTTATTTAGGACCCAATGGAGCAGGTAAAACAACAACAATTAAAATGATTATGGGTTTGTTAAAGCCTAATAATGGTAATATAGAGATATTTGATTCTAATATCAGTTATAAGCATATTAGATCTCGAATTGGTTATTTACCTGAAAATCCATCATTCTATCCATTTCTCACTGCTTATGAAACACTTAAAATGATTTGTGCACTTTATGGTATTGATAAAACACAGCAGGATGACAGAATAAAAACATTTCTTTCCCTTGTTGGACTTAATGAAGTGATGAATAGAAGGGTTGGCAGTTTCTCAAAGGGAATGACTCAGCGGCTGGGTATTGCTCAAGCAATCATTAATGATCCTGAACTCATTATTTTGGATGAACCGCTTTCAGGGCTTGACCCAATAGGGAGAAAGGAGATTAAAGATATTATTCTGTTAATGAAAAGAAGGGGCAAAACAATAATGTTTTCAAGCCATATTTTACCTGATATTGAGATGATTGCAGACAGGGTTTGTATAATCAATAAAGGGAAAATTGTTGGCACCGGTTATATTAATGATATAATAAAAAGACAATTAAAAGAAATTGATATGGAAATTCTTATTGATAATGCTCAATGTCTTGAGGCATATAAAAACAAATGTAAATTCTTTGCTGAAAGGGATAATGTTATCTATATAACAGTAGAAGATGAAGATACAGCAAAGGAGATCAAAATGAAAGTAGAAGAACATAATGGTAAAATTCTTTTATATATGCCAAGAGAAAGTAAATTAGAGGATTATTTTGTTGATATGATTAAAGTTGGAGATAAAGATAATGAATAAACTATTTGCAATTGCCGGAACAGTATATAAGGAATCATTAAGAAGTAAAGTAATAATTTCCCTAATAATTATTGCAGTTCTCATTATATTTGCTTCATTATTTATGTCGCCAATTGCACTTGGAGAAACAGAAAGAATTGTTAAAGATATTGGTCTTTCATCAATATCATTCTTTTCTCTTTTAATAGTGCTTCTTTCAGGAACGCGTCTTGTTTATCAGGAGACAGAGAAAAAAACCATTTATATGATAATAACAAAACCCATTTCCAGAGCAAGGATATTATGGGGTAAATATCTTGGTCTATTATCTGTAATATTCACAATTGGTATTATTACCGGGCTTTTCCTATTATTTGTTGTAATAATTGCAAAATGCGGTTTGAATTGGAATCTGCCATTATCAATATTATTTATATTTTTACAATTTGTTTTATTATCTGCAATAGCAATATTTTTCTCAACATTTACCTCACCGGTAATGAGCGGGATATTTACTATTATGACCTATATTATTGGATTTTTAATAAAGGATATGGCTTTTTTTATTGAAAAAACTGATATAATTTTCTTAAAATGGATCATTAAAGGAATAATGCTTATTGTTCCCAATTTTTATTATACTGATATCAAATTGCAGGCAATACATTCAATAAATATATCCTTTCCATATATTATTTTTGTAATATGCTATTCGTTGATATATTCACTGTTTTTCATGTATATTTCAACATTAATATTTGAAGCAAAAGAATTTTGATCATGAGAAAGGTATTAATAGTAATAATACTATTTATATTTTCAGCATTATTAGCATATATTATCCAAAAGCAGCCTGATGCATATAATAAACCATTAAATGAATTGGTATATTTCCCATCAGGAAAGTATGTTTCACAGATTGCTTTGGATTATAAGGGATTAATTGCTGATATGCTATGGCTTCAGGTCATTCAGTATTATGGGCAGCATGCAATGACAGATATGCAGTTTGAACATTTATATAGATTATTCAATGTAATAACAATACTTGATAAAGATTTCTTGCAATGCTATGTATTTGGAGGCACTATTATAACCTATGATCAGAAGAGTCCTGAATTAGGACTCAAACTATTAGATAAAGGAATGATCAATATGCCTGATTCATGGCAGATCCCATTTATGAAGGGTTTTCTTAATTATGTATATCTCAGAGATTATGATGCAGCCCGTATATGGTTTGCATTTGCCTCAACAAAACCGGATGCTCCATATTCATGTAAAGCATTTGCAGCTGCTTCAATGATGAGAAAGGGTGATTATATTACATCAATGCGTTTATGGTCAAATATGTATATAGCAGATGATAATAAGTATATAAAAGAAAAGGCAGTTTTTAATATTACTAAATTGGTTGAAAAGGAACTTAATAGGAAAATGCAATCAATGACATTCAGTGAATTCAGGGATTTTTTTTCAGAAGAAATTAAGGCATACGATTTTTTACCATTTGGGATCAGTATAAAATTAATGGGTGATTCAATTATTGTTGAGGAACAATTATGATTATTCTTTATATTATTGTTTTTATACTTGGACTTATTTTTGGTTCATTTTTTAATGTGCTTATTTACCGAATTCCTTTGAAAAAATCCATTGTTTTTCCCTCTTCACATTGTCCTAATTGTAATGCTTCAATCAAATTTTATGATAATATCCCCATAATTTCATATCTAATATTGGGCGGCAAATGTCGCAATTGCGACATGATGATCTCTCCTATATATCCTATTGTAGAATTGATTACAGGGATTATGTTTTTATTTTTATTTATACATTCTGGTTTAAATATCGTATTTTTCATATATTTACTTAATTTTTCATTTTTATTGATCTTATCATTTATTGATTTCAATCATAAGGAAATCAATGTATATGCATTAATTATCCCATATATAATTACTTTTATATACCTGTTTTTGAATAGCAATGTATTACCTGAATCAATATTATTTAATAATGCTGCAGGGTTTATTGAGGGAATAATAGGTTCTCTTATTGCAGGTCTATTATTTTTCATTGTTAGATTCCTTGGCACATTAATTATGAAAAGAGAGGCAATGGGTGAGGCGGATATATATATAGTTATTTTGACAGGTTTAATACTTGGATATAAAGTATTCTTTTTTTCTATTATTTTTGCAGGTATTACAGGTCTTATTTTTTATGCTTTTTACAGTAGAATTAAAAAGGATCCCGAAATGCCATTTATTCCATTTCTATCATTGGGATGTTTCCTTGCTTTAATGTTTAAATCATTAATACTACAATACTTAACAATATGAAAAATGTTCTGCTTTTCTGCGGTTTACTCTATTCTGACAGAAAATACAGAAATAATGCGGTTTCCGAATTAACAGATGTGTTTTCTGATATTATGTTTTATTCCGATACGCTTTCATTCTCTGCTTTTTCTAAATATTATGATGAGGAGATTGGGCATGATGTGATAAGGGAATGGATTGCATTCTCACATCTAATTGATAGAGAAAATCTATATGAAAATAAGATTATCACAAATGAGATTGAAAATAAATTTCGCATTCATAATTTAAGAAAGATTAATATGGATCCGGGTATTGTTACATTGAGTAGTATGCAGCTTCTTACAACAAAGGATTATGCACATAGAATATATCTTTCTGATGGAATATTTATGGAAACAACCTTTCTATTTAAAAAGGATGGGATACATACACTTGAATGGACCTATCCTGATTATAAAACCAATATTTCAAGAGATTTCTTTATAAAATGCAGAAATTTTCTAAAAAATGTAAACAAAATTCCCCAATAATTGTCTATATAGTTGAATGAACAAAAAAACTACTGCTAAGTTGTATAAAAAATACGCAAGGAAGGCATTTATGACTGCTTATTCAATTACAGAAAACTATGATAACAGTATGGACATTTTACAGGAAACATTTATGAAGATCTTCACTAATATTGAAAATATTGAAAATCCTACTGCTTATATAATAACTGCTGTAAGACATAATGCATTAAATTATATTAAAAGAGAGAAAAAGTATTGTCCTGAACAGGAAGTTACAGTACACATTGATATGCTGAATCAGATTGATCTAAAGGAGAAACTCAGTAAATTGAAACAAGTTATGACAATTCTCAGTAAAAGAGAGAAAGAAGTGTTTTCAATGAAGTTCTATTCTGCTATGAATTATGAGGAGATTGCTGCTGCAACAGAATTATCCCAATCAACTATCAGGGTGCTTTTCAAAAGAGCAATTGATAAATTAAAGGATGAACTGTATGTGTGAAATTAAATCATTTGAAGAACTTTTAGAAAAGTATGATGCTGAAAATGCTGTTCTGCATTTGAAGCATTGTAATGAATGTAAAGACAAATATGGCGATCTATTAAATATGCTGTATCCTGAAATGGATATGAAAATATCAATTAAGGAGGGAAAACGCAAATTTTCCCTAAGTATCTTCAAATTAGCTGTCGGATTTGCAATGTTATTTCTTCTAATGATCTCAATGCCATTATCCCATAATATTGACAATTCATCTGATTGGATCTGCATTGATATAAATAATAATGATTATATGGAAATTGTTGATAATCTTGATGATAATGAATTTATTGAATTGTATCACACAATGGAGGAAAACCTATGAAAAAAAATGTAGTAATAATCATCTTTATCCTACTTTTGATTGTACCTGTTTTTTCAGGAGAAAAGCAGGACATTATTAATGCTCTAAAATTAACAAAATTGAATGAGCATATAAATATGACAGAGGAGCAGATAGCATCATATTTAATGATGGAAAAGGGTATGAGAGAAATGAATCTCAAATTTGGTACTGAAAGGGAACAAATCATTGAAAAGGTAAAAGAGATTGTGGAAAGCAAGAAAACTAAATCCATTGAGAAAATAATTAGGGATATTGAGCATCATGAGAAAGCACGCATAAATGAAGAATGGGAGATTAAGAATAAATTCCTTAAAAGATTAAAGGATGACCAGAAACTTAAATACATTATTTTTGAATACAATTTCAAAAGACAATTGCGTGAAAATTTATTAATGAAAAAAATTAAACCAGGAGGTTAAAATGAAAAAACTACTAATTTTAACAATTGTATTAGCAATGATGGCGGTCTCATGCTCCATTGGGTCAGCAAATGATGAAGAGAACATTTCTCTCATAATCAGTGAATTTGAAGATATGCTTGTATCAGGATTTTCATTTACAGAGGAAGAAGGGGATACAAAAGCAGCAATAAATACATTGGGATGGTATAGAGAAAGAACAGGCAATATAAATTTCAATGCTGATATTGAAATTGTTGATGATTCTGCCTATGTCATTATTGATGTTGAGCATAATGGAGTCATTCATATTGCATATTTGGGCGATTCGCTTGATACATTATGGGCTGAAAAAGACTTTACTGCCAATCTGATAAGATATGCAATATTTAAAAAGGATACTAACAAGAACTATCATGGTGGATGGCGTCTCTATAAATTAACCTGTGGTCATATTGACGCGGACTATCCTGATAGTACAGGAATGATAATTGATTCAGTAAGAATATATGCCACTGATATTATAGATACAATGATTACTGATATTGAATTTTTCTTTGAAAGGGAAGATTTGATATCTCTGCCAATGGGTGAAATTATTTCTATTGATGTATATTCACCATCAATAGATAATGTTTACTATGTACATTCAAATATAAGAAGGGGCAGATTCAATGTTAATGGAGACCATTATACAGGCGAATGGAGAGTTCCTGTTAAGGAAGGTATTTATAGATGTGTTATTGATGGATTAACACCTGGAACATTATTAGATGATACTGAAGCATACAATAGCGTTGACTGGTTCATCCCATACAGATCCGAATAATTAAGCTGAATAATCAAATCTAACACCCCTCTCCCCGAGGGGTGTTCTCTCATATCAAGAATAAAATATGATATATAGTCGGGGGTTGACAATTTGACATTTTTCAACAATTTAACTATGTTTTACAACATCTTGAGTATGTTTTTGCTAATGCATTATATTTCATATTAAAAAATGGATATGCATGATTAATTTCAGAATATTTCATTTGACATTCATTCCTTAGAAATACTAATAAGTTATTTCTCACCATTTTGCCATATCTTGAGTGAAAATCAATATCTTTAAGATACATTTTATTTCTGTATTCAAATAACATTAAAGCAGATTGTATAGATATATTTAATTTATCATTCTTTCTTTTCCCAGATGAAAATGAATTATTCATTCGTTTGTTATACCTACCTAAAATACTGCTTGCATACCATTGGTCACCTAATATTTGCCCAATAGGTGTTTCAATGATATGTTCTTTAATGTCTACACGACTATTAAGACAATATAGAAAATTCTTTTTTGAACCAAATAAATCTTTGGTGATTTTTTTGTCTAAAAAGTTTACACTTTTATTGAAATATAGAGCAGCACTAGACCAATGATAATCCAAAGGATCATTTACAAGATGTTTTCTGCATGGATTATTAAGAACATAAATTATTGCATTTTGCATATATTTTTCATAATGTATTATCTGTGATTTAAAACGATTCTGAAAAACATATCCTTTACCACCTTTTTCTTTTCGGTATTTCAAAGCAAATATTGTTTCTAAATCATGCATAAATTCACTTATCCAACCATTATCATCCTTAATAATCAAATGGAAATGATTGCCCATAATACAGAATGCTGAGATTCTAATAAGATACTTATTCTTGAAGAAACTCAATTCCTTTAAAAACAACCGTTTCATTTGATCATCATCAAAGATATACTCTCCCTTATCTCCTCTGTTCATTACATGATAGAAGTGGTTTGTTAATTTGATTCTTGGTTTATTCAAAACGCCTCCTTGTTTTGTATATAGTATACAAAACAATTGTCAAAAAGTCAACCCCCGACCTTATGTTTCTTAATAATTAGGTTTTTGCCTATTACACTTGACAAATAATGATTATCTGCTAAAATATCAATCTTGAAAAAAGGATTATAATAATATATATAGGAGGTCCCAAATGAAAGGCAAAATAATTTTGCTCACTATTATAGCTATATTAATCATTGCTGGATGCAGCAGTCAATTCATGTCTTCAGGCATTATCTATATGCAGCAGAATAATATGGAGAAGGCAATTGAACAATTTACTTTAGAAATCAAGAGTAATCCCAATAATGTTGAAGCATATATCTGGCTTGGAAGGGCATATGTTGAACTTAATGAATATGACAAAGCAGCTGATTATATGTCTAAGGCAATTGAAATGGATACAACAGATGCAACACTAAATAAAATGAAAAGTGAACCCGGACTATACTGGGCAACATTTTATAGAGCTGGAAACGAATTCCAAACAGATGAAGCAGCAAAAGAAAAGATTGGTAATTATGAGAAATGGTTGAAGAATGCTATTCTGATAAAAGATACTGTGATTAATTACAAATCATTTATCCTTCTCTATGCATTTGCAAAAGATGAAAAATCACTATTAGAAACTTATGAAACATCAAAATCAAAATTTCCCAATGATATTTCAATAATTTTCAATATTGCCAAATACTATATAGATGAAAAGGATTATGATAAGGCATATAAGCATCTTGAAGATGCTGATAATATCAATCCAAATAATCCTCAAGTGAAGTTTTATCTTGGTGATATAAATTATTCAAAGGGGAATTATAAAAAGGCACTTGAAGATTTTAAGGCATTTGAAAAACACTATGAAAAACTAAATGATGAACAGAAAGATAAGGAAAAAAGTATTTTTCAGAATATAGTATACTTAATGGCTGATTGTTATACCAATAATAAGGATTATAAGAATGCTATAATATATTTTGATAAGGCGTTTTCAATGAATAATGATGATTATCAGGCATTATATCAACTTTCTTTATCATACTATAATGCAAAAAATTACACAAAAACAATTGAAACAATTGATACATTTATTGAATTATTCGGTGAAAGCAGTGCTGCATATTTGATCAAGGCACAGGCATATACTAAGTTAGGGAAAGATATGAAAGCAATTGAAATGTATGATAAATACAAAGAACTTGAAAAGCAGGGGAAATAAAGGAGTTTAAATGAAAACGACCAGGGTGAGAAACGAAGATGTCCAGCATGAATGGTATATTATTGATGCATCAGACAAATCATTAGGAAGAGTAGCAACAGTAGTTGCAAAATATCTTATGGGAAAAAATAAAGTAGCATATTCCCGTGATGTTGATAATGGTTGTGGAGTTATTGTAACAAATATTTCGCAAATAAGATTTACAGGTAATAAAATAGATGCTAAACGCTATTATTCACATTCACGTTATATTGGAAATCTTAAAGAAACAACTCTTGCTGATTTAATGGAGAAGAAACCTGAAAAAGTTATTTTTCATGCAGTTAAAGGAATGCTTCCAAAGAATTCTTTGGGAAGAAATATGCTTAAAAGATTAAGAGTATATACAGATAATAAACATAATCAGCAGGCACAGTGTCCGCAGCAGATTAGTTTTTAAGGAGGTTTGATTGAATCAGAACAAGGTTTATACAGGAAGAAGAAAAGAATCTGTGGCAAGAGTCAGATTGAAAGAAGGAACTGGACATATTATGATAAATGGAAAGCGTATTGAAATTTTCATAAATAGAGCAGATCACAGAAAAGCAATAACCCAGGTATTAGCTGATACACAACTTGAAGGAAAGGTAAATGTAATTGCTAAAGTATCCGGAGGCGGAATTACAGGACAAAAGGATGCAATTAAAATGGGTCTTGCCAGAGCAATTTGTGACATATATCCTGATATGAAACAGTTGATCAAGGAAAAGGGCTATCTAACAAGAGATTCAAGAGAGAAAGAAAGAAGAAAATACGGACTGGCAAAAGCAAGAAAGAGTTACCAGTTCTCTAAGAGATAATTTTAAATCAATCACACTATTTGTTTACAGAAAGGAGTGGTGCATTTTATATGTTCTCCTTTCTTTGGAATAGTGGTCGTTTAACCAAGGAGGATAAATGAAGGTTACTATACAGGATCTTCTAAAAGCCGGAGTTCATTTCGGACACAAAAGTGCACGTTGGAATCCAAAAATGAAACCATACATCTTTGCTGAAAGAAACGGTATTTACATTATTGATCTTATTAAAACATTAAAACAGATCAAAATTGCTTATGAACTTGTAGCAAAAACCGTTTCTGAAGGAAAGACCGTTATGTTTGTCGGAGCCAAAAAACAGGCAAAAGATATTATTAAAACGGAAGCAGAAAGTTGTGGTGCCTATTATATTCATGAAAGATGGCTTGGTGGTCTTTTAACTAATTTCAAAACAGTTAGAAAAACACTTTATAGAATGAAAGCATATGAAAAGAATATGAAATCAGGAGAATTTGCAAATTTGACAAAAAAGGAAATGCTAACAAAACAGAGAGCATATAATAAATTAAATAAGGTATTGTGTGGAATTGCTACTATGGAGCGTCTCCCAGGTTTAATGTTTGTAGTTGATACAAAGAAACATGCAATTGCAATACATGAAGCAAATTTGAAAGATATTCCTGTTATAGCAATTACTGATACAAATTCAGATCCAGAAAATATTGATATTCCAATTCCAGGAAATGATGATGCTATTAAATCAGTGGACTTAATAACAAAAATTATTGCTGATGCTGTAAATACTGGAGAGATGATGAGAAAGGAAACAGACCATAGAGAAAAGGAAATGCAGCATAAAAAACCTGAGTCAAAAAGATCTGAGTAGAGGAGGCATTAGTGAAAATAAATATGGAACTTATTAAAGAATTAAGAGAGAAAACTGGTTTGGGTATAATGGCTTGTAAAAAAGCATTAGAGAAAGAAGATGGAAATGTTGAGAAAGCAATTGATTTTTTAAGAAAAGAAGGACTCCTTAAAGCGGCAAAAAAGAGTGGTAGAAGTGCAAAGGAAGGAGTCATTCATTCCTATATTCATTATAATAAAAAACTTGGAGTACTTGTTGAAGTCAATTGTGAGACAGATTTTGTAGCAAATAATGCTGAATTTGAGGAATTTGTGCATGGACTTGCAGTTCATATTGGTGCAGTTGAACCAGCATATCTTAGTAAAGATGAAATTACCGAAGAAATTATTGAAAGGGAAAGAGAAGTATATATTCAGCAAATGAAGGAATCCGGGAAACCTGATAATCTGATTGAAAAGATTGTGGAAAATAAGATTAAGAAATTTTTTGAAGAAAATTGCATGCTAAATCAGGAATATTTCGGCAGTGATAATGGAATTACAGTAGAGGACTTTATTAAAGAAAATATTGCAAAATTTGGAGAAAACATCTTGCTTAGAAGATTTGTGCTTTATAAAATTGGAGCATAAAATGAATTCAGGGAAATTAAAATATAAAAGAGTTCTTATTAAATTAAGTGGGGAAATACTTGCAGGTGAAGGAAAAAGTATTTTTTCCGAAAAAGCTATTAAACCACTTGTCGAGGAAATCGCAGAGATTCATGAACTTGGCGTTGATATTGCTGTTGTTATAGGTGCAGGGAATATTATCAGAGGGCAGGATCTTGTTAATAATCTTGGTATTGAAAGAGTGAAAGCGGATTACACAGGTATGTTAGCAACAGTAATAAATGGTATGATCCTGCAAGATATGCTGGAAACCCAAAATTGTGAAACAAGAATGATGACTGCTATAAATATGAGTGAAATTGCGGAACCATTTATAAGAAGAAAGGCACTTTCACATCTTGAAAAGCATAGGATAATTATTTTTACTGCAGGAAGCGGACATCCTTTCTTTACAACAGATACTGCATCCATTTTAAGAGCAATAGAAATTAATGCTGATGTTGTATTGAAAGGAACAAAGGTAGATGGTGTTTTCGATTCTGATCCAATGAAGATGAAGAATGCACAAATGTATTCAAAAATAAAATTCTCCAATGTACTTAGAGATAATCTTCGGATTATGGATATGACTGCTATCTCTTTAAGTAAAGAAAATAATTTACCCATTATTGTTTATAATAGTAAAAAATACGGAAACCTTAAAAAAATTATTATGGGAGAAGAAATAGGAACACTTGTTTCAAAATAAGGAGTAAGAAATGAAAGAAAAAATTTACAGAGAAACAGAAGAAAAAATGAAAAAAACAGTTGAGAATTTTAAGAAGGAATTATCAAAAATTAGAACTGGTAAAGCGAATCCAGCATTACTTGAAGGCATTTCTGTTGAATATTATGGAGTGAATACTCCCTTAAATCAGCTTTCAAATATATCTACTCCTGATATGCGTTCTTTTGTAATCCAGCCATGGGATAAAAGTGCGATATCTGCAATAGAAAAAGCA
Organism: Caldifarciminota bacterium; assembly: GCA_030592285.1. Lineage (GTDB taxonomy): Bacteria > Hydrothermota > 32-111 > 32-111 > 32-111 > JAUVJU01. The sequence goes on along the minus strand of JAUVJU010000043.1, from coordinate 4,361 downwards.
ATACAAAAAGCAAATATTGGCTTAAATCCAAATAGCGATGGGAACATTATTCGTTTACAGGTTCCTGCATTAACTGAAGAAACAAGAAAAGATATTATTAAGAATATTAAGAGGATTACAGAAGATAATAGGGTGGCTGCACGAAATGTAAGAAGAGAATCAATGGAAATCCTAAAAAACGCAAAAACAAATGGTGAAATGCCGGAGGATGATGAAAAGCGCTTAGAAAAAGATATTCAGAAATTAACAGATGATTATATTGGTCAAATGGACGAACTGCTTGTAAAAAAAGAAAAAGATATTCTGGACATATAGTGCAGAAGCACAAAAAAATGCCTATCCATGTTGCAATAATAATGGATGGTAATGGCAGGTGGGCTAAAGAAAAAGGAAAAAATAGAGCAGTTGGACATAAGCAGGGTGTTGAAGCGGTAAGGTCAACTATAAAACATTCCTCAAATCTTGGAATTCAATATCTAACACTTTTTTCATTTTCAACAGAGAATTGGCTAAGACCAAAAATGGAAGTTAATATTTTAATGAGAATGTTCTCTCGTCTTTTAGATAGCGAAATAAATGAATTGCACAAAAACAATGTAAAGGTATGCTTTATTGGAAGACGCACAAAAATTTCTTCAATATTAAGAAAAAAGATGGAAAGGTGGGAAGAAATCACAACAAACAATACGGGTTTGAATTTAATGCTTGCAATTGACTATGGAGGAAGACAGGAAATTGCAGATGCATGTAGAAAAATTGTGATAGATAATTTAAATCCTGATAATGTTACAACGGATTCAATAACAGAGCATATGTATAAACCTGATATGCCTGATGTGGACTTACTTATTAGAACAGCAAATGAAAAGAGAATTTCAAATTTTCTTATATGGCAATCGGCTTATGCTGAATTATTCATAAGTAAAGTATATTGGCCTGATTTTAATGAAGATGAATTTGATAGAGCATTAGAGGAATATTCACAAAGGAAACGGAATTTTGGAAAAGTTACTTAATACAGGTTTTATTTTTAGAATGATCACTTCAATATTTTTTGTCCCCTTTTTTTTATTTCTATTTGATTATGGCAGTATCCCCTTATTGATATTTATTGCAGTACTTATTGCAGTACTTTCCTATGAATTTTTTCAAATCCTTAATCAAAAAGGACTTGAACCATATTTTAAGCTTGGAATTGTAGGCAGCATTATTACTGCATTTGTTATGTATTTCACAAGTCAGGCAATATCGTTCTTTGTTCTCACTCTTTTATTTATAATTCTTTCGGTTGCTGAATTAACAAGAAAGAATAATGATAGAATAATTTTGCATATGTCTTCTACGATTTTCGGTATAATGTATATAGGATGGCTGGGAGGACATTTTCTTTTATTAAGACAAATGAGCAATGCATATTTTAATTCGGCAGTTCTTTTTTTCTTTGCTCTCTATATGGTATGGATGGCAGATACAGGTGCATTTTTCGCTGGAACATTATTTGGAAAACATAAAATAATTAAACGCATAAGCCCATCAAAAACATATGAGGGTCTTATTGGCGGTATGATATTTACAGTATTATCAGGAATATTATATAGATTTTTATGGGCAAGGTTTATTCCTATTATTGATATTGTTATTATAGGCATTATTGCTGCATTAGCAGGACTGGCAGGTGATTTGGTTGAATCTGCTATGAAAAGAGATGCTAATGTAAAGGATGCTTCATCTATTCTTCCAGGACATGGAGGAGTTTTAGATAGATTTGATTCTGTTCTTTTTGCTTTACCACTGATATATTATTATATGTTATATATTTTAATGCCGAGATTAATATGAAAAAAATTCTTTTATTGGGTGCATCCGGATCTATTGGTAAAAGTGTTTTAAAGGTGCTAAGAAAGTATCCTAGTAAATTCAAATTAGTTGGAATTACAGCATATTCAAAAACATCAAGTATTCTTAAAATTGCAAAGGAATTCAATGTTAAAAATTATGCAATAAGCAGTACAGATTTAATGATCATTAATAATAAAAAAAATGAATCCAATTTCTCAGATTGTAATTCATATATGGTAAATAATGTGGACTTTGATATTGTGATAAATGCTCTTGTGGGGTCTACAGGATTTAGACCAACGGTTGATGCTATTAGAAGAGAGAAAATCATAGCACTTGCAAATAAGGAAACAATTGTTGCATATGGTGAGATCATTAATAGATTATTAAAGAAATATAAAAAGGCAGAGATTAGACCTGTTGATTCAGAACATAGTGCTTTATGGCAATTATTGTCAGGAGTAAACAAGAAAAATTTAAAGCGAATTATAATTACTGCTTCAGGAGGAGTAACATTTAAAACAGGAAAGCAGGATTTGGAAATAGAGGATATTATGGCACATCCGGTGTGGAATATGGGAAAGAAAGTAACTGTTGATAGTTCTACAATGATGAATAAGGGACTTGAAATTATTGAAGCATCATTTCTTTTCAATATTGAACCTAAAAAAATATCAGTTCTTATTCATCCGCAATCAATTATTCATGGAATGATTGAAATGAAGGATGGAACAATGATCTCGCATATGGCATATCCTGATATGGTTCTTCCTATTGAATATGCAATGTTCTATCCTGATAGACCAAAAGAAAGAATAATAAAGCCAATAGATTTCAATGCATATTCATCTCTATCCTTTTTTGAACCTGATTTCAAGAGATTTCCTGCCTTAAATCTTGCTTATAAATGTTTGATCAAAGGGAAAACATATACTGCTGTTTTCAGCAAAGCAAATGAGATTGCAGTAAAACGATTTTTAGATGGAGATATCAAATTTAGAGATATTGTTTCAATAACTGATAAAGTATTAAAAATGCATAAACCCATTAATATATTAACAGAACAATCAATTATGAATGCTGAAAAATGGGCGAGTGAAAAAGCATTAAAGGTGAGAGTATAGTATGACATTTATATATATGATAGTTATTTTGGGAACAATGGTTTTGGTACATGAATTTGGACATTTTATTCCTGCAAAATTATTTAAAATTGAAGTACCAGTATTTTCTTTGGGTTTTGGGAAACGACTTTTTGGTAAAAAATTCCGTGGTACTGATTACCGCATTTCTATGCTTCCATTTGGCGGTTATGTTAATTTGAAAGGTATGGATCCTGGTGAATATACAGGAAAGGAAAATGAATTCCTCAGCAAATCACCATTAAAACGCATAATTGTAGTTTTTAGCGGACCATTTTTCAATCTGATATTTGCATTTATCATATTACAATTAATAGTAAATATCTATGGTGTGCCTGTCATTGATAATATGCCTTTAAAAGAGGTTAGGGGTTCTGCTTCACAGTATCTTATGCAAGGTGATTCAATTATTTCTGTAAATGGAAATACCATTACATCATTCCTTGATACATATGAAAGTATTTTGTTTGGTAAAAAAAATGTATTTATTTTTGAAAGAAATGAAAATATCATAGAACAAAGTTTTATTATAAATGATCCGGATTCATTTGCTTTAATACCATATATAAAACCAATAATAGGAAAAGTAGTATCTAATTCACCTGCTGATAGAGCGGGTATGATTAAGGGAGATATTATAGTAAATATTGATAATAATGAGATAAATGACTGGGGAGATATACCATCATTAATATCTGAAAAATATGATAAAGAGGTGACTATTTTAGTGAAGCGTGATGAACAGATATTAGACTTTACTCTAATACCTGAAAAATATGAATATATTGAAAAGGATACACTTAAAATTGCAGGCAAGATAGGTATTGAATATGTAACAACTATTAGAAAATTATCATTAGGAGAATCACTTATAACATCATTTAATCGATTGAAATATATTACTGTTGCAATAATTAATTTCCTTGAAATGCTTATAATGGGTAAGGTCTCTCCGAAAACAGTGGGAGGACCTATTGCAATATATTCACTAATTGGAGAAAATATGAAATGGGGTTTTGATGCACTATTATCCTTTGTAGCATTTTTCTCACTTAATTTATGTATATTTAATTTGATACCATTTCCACCTCTAGATGGATCTTATATTTTGATATATTCTTTTGAAGGTATTTTTAGAAAGCGGGCAGGTGCAAAATTTATGAGAATTTATCAGCAAATTGGATTTTATTTGCTAATGATCATGGTGGTACTGGTAACCTTTAATGATATATTGAGATTGTTTAGATAATTAGGGACGGTCGTCCATTTTTTGCAAAAAATAAAAATAAATGTTTTTTTAAAATTTTTTTTTTTTAAAATTGTAGACCCTCCCTAAATATATTTAAATTTGATTTTATTTAGTTATTATTTTTTAAAAAT
>JAUVJU010000078.1 GCA_030592285.1 Caldifarciminota bacterium | reverse complement strand
TCATAAGAATAATTTCATCAAGTTTCATTTTTATTTTAAGCAATTGATTAATACTGATTTTTGTATCAATTATTTGAGGTGTATCATCATTTATTACTTTATATTCCTTGATATTAGGGAAATCATTTTCAATATGCTCAATCTTTTCATTATACTCAATCAATTTCAGTTTTTTTTCTTCTATACTACTTTCAGTATTAATTATTTGTTCTTTATATTGCTGTAAAGAAATTTTCAAGGCATCTTCTTCATCACGAATGCTATTAATGTATTTATCGCTATCCTTCATTCGTTTTTCAAGACCAGCCAACAGTGATTTCTTTTCTTCAATCTTATTGCCAACATCAATTGCCTCCTTTTCTTTTGATGCTAACCATTTTTCCAAATCAGATTTATCTTTACTTACACTCTTAATATTAAGTAAAATCTCATTCTCATCATTTTTTAATTTATCCAATTCCTTTTCCATATCTTCAACTTCATTTGATACCTTTTTCATTCGATTCTGAATTTCATTGTCCAAATTATTTTTCCGTTTCTGAACATCTTCAAGCTCTCTATATATAGTATCAAGCTTCTTTTGCTGAACTGTAATCTCATCTTCAGTTATTTTCAATTCAATTTCCTTTTCCTGAAGTGCATTTTCGTATTTAATGATCTTGGAACTGGTTTCCTCTTCTTTCTCATTCAACTCAACCTGAATATTTGCCATCTTAGTTTCCAATGAATCAAATGTTTTTTGTTTTTCCTCTATCTCCTTGATCAACACCTTTCTTTCCTGTTCTTTTCCATTAAAGTGTTCAAGTATCATTTCTGCATTTGCTTTCAAATCTTCTAATTCCTTATTGTCATCCTTCATTCTCTCTGCAATATTATCTCTATTCTTTTTTATAACTACAACTTCATTATCTAGGGTTTCCTTTTGTTCCTTTAAGCCCTTGATATCTTTAATTAAATCCTTATGGGTGCTATTGAATTTATTTACTTCCTTATCTAGTTTATTATACTCACTATTTACAGTTTCAAATTTTTGTTCTATTTTGTTAAAAGTTTTTTCTTTTTCCTTTATTTCATTTATTATTGTTTTCCTCTTTTTTTCAATCTCTTTTAATTCGGTATTTATATTTTCATGTTTCTGTTCAGACTCTTTTAGTGCCTCATTTTTTTTATCTAATTCAACATTAACATTTTTAATTTTCTCCTCTTTTTCGGATAATTCTTTACTCACCCCATTTAGATTTTTCTGTACCTCTTCCTTTTTATTTCTTACATCATCAAAATCAATTTTCAATTTATCTAATTTCTCTTTTATTTTATTATGTTCATCTTTTTGCTTTTTGGTTTCATTATTAAGATTTGAAACCTCATCTTTAATTTTCGCTTTTTCTGATTTTAACCCTGTAAGTTCTCTCTTTAATTCACCAATTTCTTCAGAAAGATCTAATTCTTCATTTAATGATCTCCCCATACCCTGTTCAAGATTGTCTAATATTTTTCTTTTATCATTTATGTGCGTTTCAATATCATTCAGATTTGTTTCAAAATTATTATTCTTTATTTCAAACTCTTTTTGATTCTTTTCCAATTCAATAAGTTCCTTCTCATAATTGCTTTTCTGGGATTTATACTTATTGAGTTCAGTTAATATTGTTTTTGACTCATCTTTAATCTTATTGATATTATCCTCAATGTTATTCAATTCATTCTGCTTTTCAGAAAATTCCTTGTCTTTTTCAATTACATCATTTTTTAGTTTTTGAAGTTTATTGTTTTCCTTGCTGTTATTATCAATTAATTCATTTTTACCTTTATTAAGATTATTTATTTCGGACTCATATGTGATTTTCAAATCCTTAATTTTATCCAATTCCCTTTTCAGATTCTTTATCTCTATCTGCATATCTGATAATGTTTCATTCTCTTTTAATCTTGCATTATCTAATGTGTTTTTTATGCTATCATATTCATCTTTAATTTTAATAAGTTGTTTTTCTTCCTTTTGAATATCTAATGAAACTGTATCCAGTTTCTTCCTATTCACTTCAATTTTTTCTTTTATTGCCTTTTCTTCCTGTGCCTTTTTCATAATCTTCATTATTAATCTATTTAACTCCTCTTCCTTTTCTTTCATTGCAGAATCAATTTCCTGTTTTGATTTCAATTCAGATTCATCTTTTTTACTATCAATAATTTTTTCAGGTGTTTTGTCATCCTCTGGTTTTTTCTCTCCCGTTTTTTTTATATCCCCTTGTTTGACTTCTTTAATGGTTTCATCCATTTGCTCCATAAGATCAGCACCTATGTTTTCACTTCCTAAAGATTCTTCTGTTTTGATACCATCATCCTTATCTTCATACATCTGCATCATAATATCTTGCAGTAAAGAATCCTCTTTAATATTTTCTTCACTTTTCTGTTCCATACTTTTCTTTTCTTTTCTTTTTATTTCCTCTTCTTTTTCTCTTTCAATTCTTTCGTTTTCTAACTTTTTTCTATTTAACTTTTCTTTTTCTGCTTTTATCTTTTCAGCCCTTTCATTTTCTCTCTTTTCTTTTTCTAATCTCTCCCTTTCTATAGTTTCTTTTTTCTTTCTTTCTTTCTCTAATCTTTCTTTCTCTAATCTTTCTTTCTCAATCTTTTCCTTATTTTTCTTTTCCCTTTCCAATTTTTCTTTCTCTAATTTATCTTTTTCTGCTTTTGCTCTTTCTGTTTTTTCCTTTTCTTTCTTCTCTTTCTCTGCCTTTTCCTTGTCTATCCTCTCTTGTTCTGCTTTTTCCTTATCTTCTTTCTCTTTTTCTTTCTTTTCTTTCTCTAACCTTTCCTTTTCTGCCTCTGCCTTTTCTTCTTCCTCTCTTTCTTTTGCAACCAAATCCATTGTATCCACTATTGATGCCAGATCATTCTCCATTTCATCACTAACACTATTTTCACTTTCATCTACAGTAGATATTAATCCATTCTCCATTTCATCACTAACTCTATTTTCACTTTCATCTACAATATCAAAATTATCAAGCATATCAGATAATCCGTCTGATAGAGATATTTCTTTTTCAATTGGCTTATTTTTTTCTACCATCCCTCTTAATGCTTTCAATTTATCCTTTTTGGACTGGACACTTTTTTTAATGATCACTTTCTTTTGTCTTTCTTTTTTCTTTAATACTCTTTTTTTCTCTTTACTCTTCTTTTCGCTTTGATTTTTCTTATCTTTCTCATTATTTCTTTTTTTAAAAAACATATCACTTCCCCTTTAATTCCTTGGATGGCATTTGTCATAAGTTTCTCGTAAATAGCGAGTATTGATATGTGTGTAGATCTCAGTTGTTAAAATACTTGAATGTCCAAGCATTTCCTGAACACTCCTTAGATCAGCCCCTCCTTCAAGAAGATGTGTTGCAAATGAATGTCTAAATGTATGAGGATGAATATCTTTATTGATTCCTGCCTTAATTGAATATTTTCTCACAATATTCCAAATACCCATTCTTGATAATTTGCCTCCCAATCTATTTAAAAATATATAGGAAGTTTGTGCTTTCACAAAATGATTTCTTGATTCTGAAATATAATTATTAATAGCATTAATAGCATGTTTACCTATTGGTACAATTCTTTCCTTCAGTCCTTTGCCTGTTATTCTAATAAAACTATTCTCATAATCAATACAGTTCAATTCCAGATTGCATACCTCAGATACTCTAATACCGCAAGCATACATTATCTCAAGTATTGCTTTATCCCTAATTCCATAGAAATCTTCATCTGTACAATTAATTACAGTCATAATTTCTTCTTTGGAAAGTACATAGGGAATTTTTTTTATGGATTTTGGTGCACTAATATTTTCAGTTGGATTGTAATCCATCAAATCCTCAGTTAATAAAAATAAATAATAGTTCTTTATTGAAGATAGTTTTCTCCCAATAGATTTTGATGTTAAATGTGCCTTTTTCAATTCCATAATATAATTCTCTATATCACTGCTAAGAAGTTTTTTAATATTAGCATGATTTATAGAAAAATATTCTGCGAATTGAAGAACATCCGATATATAACATTCTGTAGTGCCTTTAGCACAATTTCTATCAGTTAATAGAAATGATCTGTAATATTTCATTTCGGTTTTCAATTGCTCAGATAACAAATGAATCTCCTCTTTCCGGGATCTCAACATCCTTGTATCCATCTTCATATAATGTTTTCTTAAACGCATCCTGCTGACTTGCTTCTCCATGAACAAGAAAAATTCGTTTGGGCTCACATTCTTTAATATGTTCAATTAAATCATTCTTATCAGCATGAGCGGAATATTCGGTCATTGAATATACTTCTGCATTTATATTATATTCCTCACCAAATATTTTTACTGTCTCTCTATTTTCAAGGAGTCGTCTCCCTAAAGTATGCTGAGCCATAAAACCAGTGATAATTATTGAATTATTGGCATTTGATATATTATTTTTTAAATGATGAAGGATTCTTCCTGCTTCACACATACCGCTTGCAGATATAATTATATGACTATTTGTTTTTCCATTCAATGCTTTTGATTCTTGCACATTTTCTGTGAATTTAAGTCTGTCAAAATTAAATACATTTTTGTTTTGATTGAATATTTCCATTGTTTCCTTATCATAGCATTCAGGATGATTCTTAAATATTCCTGTTACTTTGGAGCTAAGAGGTGAATCTACAAAAATCTCAATTTTGGGAATACTGTCTTTATTCTCCAATTGAAATATATCATATAAGATTTCCTGGGTTCGTCCTACTGAAAAAGCAGGAACAATTATTCTGCCATTTCTTTGTACAGTTCTAAGTATTATATCCCTAAGTTCATCCTCGGAATTCTCAATATTTTTATGAACTCTATCACCATAGGTAGTTTCAGTAATAAGCACATCAACATTCTCTACTGTATCTGGATCCTTGATAATAGGTAAATGGTCTCTTCCCAAATCACCTGTAAAAAGTATTGTTTTATCCTTGTACTCAAAAATAACCTGTGCTGAACCCAATATATGTCCTGCCTCAACAAATGTGAATTTAAGTTCATTATCAATTTCAACACTGCTATAATAATTAACAGGACGAAAATATTGTACAGAGTCCTCTGCATCCTTTGCAGTATATAATGCTTCCTTTAATGGCTCTCCTCTTTTTGCCAATTTTTTATTTAAATACTCAATATCCTTTTCGTGAATATGTCCACTATCCCTAAGCATTACATTCATTAGATCACAGGTAGCATGTGTTGCATGAATCACTCCATTAAAACCCTGTTTAACAAGATTAGGAATATTTCCACTATGATCAATATGTGCATGTGACACTATAAGCATGTCAATTTCAGCTGCCTTAAATGGAAAATTCTTGTTTATTTCTTCTGAAACAGATCTTTTTCCTTGATAAAGTCCACATTCTACAAGGATTCTCTTCTCATTATGTTCAATGAGGAACATTGATCCTGTTACTGTTCTTGTTGCTCCATAAAATGTAATTTTCATTTAATCTCCTAATAAGTATAAAAAAACTGCTGAACAATTTTATCAAATTCTAATTTATTGCCTATTTCTCCATGACCTGGGAAAATTATATTTTCAAATTTTAATTTTAAATAAAATGTTTTTAATGTATTAATAATTGCATCAATATTTCCACCAGGTAGGTCTGTTCTTCCAATTCCCTGCTTAAATATCAGATCACCTGTAAAAATCATATCACTCATTGATAAAGATATACTACCCTGAGTATGCCCTGGGGTTTCATGAATCATTATCCTCACATTATCAAATTTAATGGTCTTACCTTCAAAAAGTAAAACATCAGCCATTGGCGATGTATATTCCTCAGCCATAAAACCCGACATATTGAGTCCCGGATCAGTGAGAAAATCCTTATCCAATGGATGTATACAAATTGGTATATCATATTTTTCTTTTATATGCTTATTTCCGGAAATATGATCATAATGACCATGCGTATTAATAATATATATTGGTTTTAATTCCTTTGATTTTATAATACTGCATATCTTTTCCCCATCCGCAGGATCAATAATCACTGCCTTATTACTAATAAGTGACTGAATAATATATGTATTGGTACCAAAGTCACCATTACTGATTAATGAAATATCAGCATTCATATTATAATTTTTCATATTTAAGAATTTTACCATATTATTAATATAATACAAGACTTAATAAGATTATTTTATTAAAATACCTCTTTACAGATAAAATCCACTATTCTATCTGATGTTTTCCCATCCCATAGTTCAATAGCATCACAGGTCTTCTCATTATCAGATAATATTGCTTCAAGTGCATTTTTATCTGGCTCTATAAGCATATTGGTACCATTTGTTATGGTAATTGGTCTTTCGGTATTTTTTCTTAATGTATAGCATGGAATATTCAAATATGTTGTTTCTTCCTGAATACCGCCGGAATCCGTTATCACAGATCTTGCATTCTTTATAAAAGCAATGGATTTCAAATAGGATACCGGTTGAATAAGAATAATATTGTTAGACAAATTGCTTTTTATATCAAAGTGTTCAAGCATTTTCTCTGTTCTTGGGTGTAATGGAATAATAATAGGATAATCCTCGCTAATCCTATTTGTAAAGTCAATAATGGATTTTAATCTATCTTTATTGTCCACATTAAATGGTCTATGCAAGGTCATATAAATATATTTTTTATTTGTAATATTATATTCCGATAAATTATAATTTTCAATAATTTCAATATGCTTTTTCAATGTATCAATCATAATATTACCTGCTAAAAATACATTTTCTGTATGTCCTTCCTTCTTGAGATTATCCACAGCACCTCTATCCGGTGCAAAAAGATAATTGGAAATGGAATCCGTTGCAAGACGATTGATCTCTTCAGGCATATTTCTATCATAACTGCGCAAACCCGCCTCCACATGTGCCGTTTCAATATGCAGTTTTGCAGCAGTTATTACACATGCTACAGTTGAATTCACATCGCCAAATACAATAACTAAATCACATCTCTCCTTATAGAGAAGTTCTTCGTATTTCTGCATTATCATTCCTGTTTGAACTGCATGTGACGAAGAACCTACATTTAGATTTACATCCTCTTTAGGAATACTTAAGTCCTTAAAAAAAATGTCAGACATTTTTTCATCATAATGCTGTCCTGTGTGAATAAGCCTTATTGTGAATCCCTTTTTTTTCAAAACATCATATAATACCGCACATTTCACAAAATTCGGTCTTGCTCCAACAATTAAATCAATCTTTTTGTTTTGCATTAACTCCCACCCAGTCATAAAGTGAATTATTTAATGTATCAGTAATAATTATTAGAGAATCATATTTGCCCATAATAATTACCTTATTCTCTTTTAATGGTTTGATAATGGAATAATTAATAACATATTCATTGTGTACAAAATAAACACCAATACCATCAGATATATCCCTAACGCGATTGTCCGGGAAAAACTGAAAATCAAATACTGTATTTTCTACATGTCTAAATACAATTGTATCTGGAATAGTTAGTGGAATTATTGGATCCTTATCCCAGATCTCAATTTTATTTTTATTATCATTCATTAATTCAGGAATGTGTGTTAGATATATATATGTTCTATAAGTAAAAACATCTCCTCTTACAAAGGAAAATGGTAAGCATCCATACTCATCAGCATATAATCCACATCTACCCTTTTTTGAATATGTTGATAATAATGGTGTATTAATGGAATCAGTGGATATATGATGAAGATACGGTTTAATATGCTCATTTATCTCCCATGCAGCCATACCATCAGGAATTACAATAATTGAACTATCTTCTAATTCTGTTTTACTACTTAAAAGCATCTTACCATTTATTTCTTCCATTCTCACCCTAAAAGCCCATTCTCCAATATAGTATAATGGTTTATTATTATTGTTTATATTTATATCATACAATGAATTTGTAAATACCATATCAGAATAAAGCAATAACACCGATAATACAATATTAAAAATTATACCAATATACAAATATTTCTTTTTCATTTCACTTGCTACAATAATCACTATTGGCAGTATAATTATTAAAAGATATCTTGAAATTATCATGGGAAAAAATACAACCGATACTATAGCAAAAACACCGTAAATAGTATAAATAAATGGGAATTCATTCTCTTTCATAAATGCATTTATTGCGGTAAAGACACCGTTTCCTGTAAGAATTATGAATATCAGCATTGTTGTTAATGGATAGCCAGAATAACTGTAATAGAACACAATCCCTAAAAACAATGCAACATAGAAAAAGGGATTTTTATATGTATTTCTATTGAATAGATTGAATAATGTGAAAAATCCTATAAGCATAAATAATGATAAAAATTTCATACCGGTTTTATGATAATTAAATATGGTCTCAGAGCCTGGCCACCTTAAAGCAGTAATGGGAGAAACAACATTACCTGTTAATATCAATACTAAAAGAATAATTAATGTAAAAAGAATAATTAAAAGAAATGACTTAACCTTCTTCTTCTTTTGGAATATAAGATCAATAAATAAAATAATCAAAAAATAACCATATATATAGGACATAAGCATAGAGGTAATAAATAGTAAAATAGAAATGATGAATGATATTTTATCCTTCCTGCATTTATAAAGATATAAAGCCCATATAAATAGTATTAGTCCCGGGATATCCGTCATAAGTGAATTAGCACTTAAGACTAAAGCCGGCATTGAAATAAATAGTAATGTTTTTAAGAAATGATATTTAGTATTATATTTCTTAAAAATAAAATAAACAGGGAAAATCATTGTTGCATATAGAATATAGATCATCAAATGAAATAAACTGTAATGTGACAATGTTTTTTTAAGAATCAGATAAAAATAGGCAGGAAGCTTTGAATGCGTTCCATCATTGTTTGTATATGTTTTTCCAAGAAAATTTACTTCTCTATTAAAAGCTTCATTGTGTCCATATTCCTCAATTAGTTTGCTCTGTGTAATATAATGTGAATCATCATAATTCAATAATCTACTTGAGAATATACTCAAAAGCATTATAATGATTAAAAATGTAAAAATAAATTTTAATTTCATTACTGTATTATAGTTTAAATAATAATTCAGTCAACAAAAATGGAGAAAAAAATGGATAAAAAAAACATTAAGATTGAAATCAATAAAGAAGTAGCAGAAGGAAAATATGCTAATCTTGTACTAACTGCAAATTCACATTCCGAATTCATATTTGATTTTGCCAAACTTCTTCCAGGAATTAAGGAAGCAAAGGTACATACAAGAATAATCATGACCCCAATTCATGCAAAAGCATTTATGAAATCATTGAAAACAACAGTAGAAAAATTTGAAAAAGAAATCGGCATTATTAATATTGATGATAAATCAAATAATATTGGTTTTAAAAAAGAATAATACATATCTTTTCTGCGGAGAAGGACCCTTCGATCATTCGGCAGGCTCATGACAGACTAACTCAGGGCAGGACAAGAAAGAAGATGAGCATATTCCTTGGATTACTCTTAACAGAAGCGGACGAGGACAATCAATAAGGTGAGCATCTGCAACACAATTAATAATTACTATACTTGCAGCAGCTCCTCTTATTGAATGTGTGAGGGAGCTGAAAAGATAAAAAGAATAATCATGATGAAAAGGCTCACACATTTACTCTGATGAACTCTGAGAGAAAATCGGGTTGTTTCTATGCTCATCAGAGTAAACAGTCCTCACCTTTCCAAAGATAAACATTAGGAGCAGAAAC
>JAUVJU010000054.1 GCA_030592285.1 Caldifarciminota bacterium | reverse complement strand
TAATCATTTAGTATCTTACTGGTCTTTTTATAATAATAACTTTCATAGGATGCTTCTATACCAAGTAGAAGTTTTATTTTGGTTTTATCTTTATCTTTTAACTTAACAAATTCGGTAAATTGTTTTTTGGCATTATAAAAATTCTGTCCAGGATCATTATCTGCAAAATCAAGATGATCAGAAAAACCAAACACACCAATATTTTTTAATATTGCTGTTTTAATGCTCTGTTCCATTGGCAATTTGGAATCAAATGAGTACTCTGTGTGATTGTGCATATCAATCATTTTACTTAATATTCTCCTTAATCTTGTTTATGTATTGGCATGTTATACCATACCTTTATGTATGGAATATAAACTAAAAATGGAATAATTCAAGTGTTTAGGAAAGAATTGTGAAGAAAATGAGAATGGGGGTAATGTGTTGATAAGAATAGTAGTTATGTGATTACCAATAAAAAATGTCCCCTTTATTACGCATAAGAATACTAATAGCGGAGGAGGACAAGAAAGAGGAGGAGCATCTGCGATTGCCCGCTTTGTATGCTTGCTACTCGCAGCAGTTCCTCCGTTTACTTGTGTGACGGAGCGAACGAACATTATTAGGGATTACTATATAACTTATTAAGGTGATATTTATTTACAGTAATTTAATGGGACATTTTTTATTGGTAATCGCAAATAAGAATAGTAGTTCTTGACATGAATTTATTTATTCCTTACACTTAAACCATAGTTAAAGTATCTAATAAGGAGTATAAATGATAAAGGTTGAAAATTTATTCCATGATTATGAAGGTAAAAAACATTATGCTGTTAATGATGTATCATTTAATATTGAAAAGGGAGAAATATTTGGTTTTCTTGGACCAAATGGTGCTGGTAAAAGTACTGTTCAAAATATTATGACAGGTATATTAAAAAAGCAACAGGGTAAGGTGTTGTACAATAATAAACCTATTGAAAAAATGGGAAAATCATTTAATAATAGAATTGGTGTATCTTTTGAACAACCAAATATTTATCTGAAACTTACCGGTTATGAGAATCTTAAATATTTTGGAGGACTTTTTAATGTAAGAACAGAAGACCCTATGAAACTACTTGAAAAAGTAGGACTTAAAGATGAAGCAAATAAAAGAACAGCAAACTATTCAAAGGGAATGAAGCAGCGACTTGGTTTTATCAGATCAATAATGAATAATCCTGAGATATTATTTTTAGATGAACCGCTTGCAGGACTTGATCCCAATACTGCATCAGGAATAAAAGAAATAATAAAAGAGATGAAAAAAAAGGGTGTAACAATCTTTTTAACTACACATAATATGTTTGTAGCGGATGAATTATGTGATAGGGTTGCATTTATAAATGAAGGTAAGATCATTACGGAGGATAATCCTCGCAATCTTAAATTGAAATATGGAAAACAAAGTGTGAAAATTGAAACTGGTAAAGGTGATGATTTTAAGACAGAGGTATTGTTTCTTGAAAATGAAGAGGATAAAGAGAAATTTGATAGAATAATGAAGGAAAAACATTTGCAAACAATCCATTCTCAGGAAGCAACTCTTGAGCAGATCTTTATTAAACTTACGGGAAGAGGTCTTGTATGATAAAGCAATTTTTGAATGTATTTATTCGTGATTGGCTTTTGACTATAAGAAATGGTTTATTATGGTTTGTTCTGATTTTTCTACTATTACTTATTATAATGGTAAGATTTGTAATCCCTGAACAGATAGAATTAACGGAAGAACAGTATATTACTGATTTAACGGAACAAAAGCAATTTTTAGGTTTTATGCAGCAAAAAGGAATGAGTGAATCGGAGATTATTGCTGATGAAGAAACATTAGATGAAATGATGTCAAAGAATAAGAATGCATTTGGTATAGTAATTAGAGATAGAAATGAAAGAACAGAGATCACTATAAAATCACATGGCGAAATTGCAGAGAGAAATATTAATCTTATTAAAGCATCCTTCAATTCAATGATTAGAATGATGGAAGGAAGAACAAATTATTCTTTGATCAAATTCAGGGTTCTTAGAGAAAACATTCCCATAATACCGCTCAATAAAAGTTTTATACCTGTATTTTTGATTTTTGAAATTATTGTTTTGGGTTTTTTCTTTATTGCTGTTCAGGTGTTTGATGAGAAAATGGAAGGTAGTGTAAATACCTATAGAATGAGTCCCAGTGGAACAATCAATTATATTATGTCTAAAAATCTTGTATTTCTTATTCTTGGTATTATTTATGGACTTTCCTTTATCTTATTAACAATAGGTTCAGGAATAAATTATCTGTACCTATTTATCTTATTGATCCTTGGTTTATCATTTATGACAATATTGGGTTTGGCTGTTGCAGTATTTTTCAAGAATCTATCCGAATGGTTTGCTATGGGTATGTTTGTTATGATTATTGTTATGTTGCCAACATTTTCTTTTATGTATCCCGTTTTTGCTCCTCCATATATAACATATATCCCATCATATATTATGATATTTACTGCTCGTGAAATTATATTTCCTTCCGGCAATGAATCAATGATTCATATGAATCTACTCATTCTTTTTATAGAAACAATAATTATTTATTTTATTGCTCATATATTAGTAAATAAAAAAATAATGAAGGCTGGCTAATATGATCAAAAGAATAATTTCACTTATGAGAAAAGATATTATTGGTGCAACAAGAGATAATTTTATGATCTATATATTCATTGCTCCAATTTTATTAGCTATCATGTTAAGGATGTTTATGCCTGCCATTGAAAATGTTTCAATCTCATTTGCTGTTAGTAGTGAAGTAGATATTCAAATCATTGAAAAATTGAAATCATATGGAACTGTTTATTTATTTAAAAATGAACAGGAAGTGAGTAATCGTGTTAATCGTGTTGATGATGTACCAGGCATATTACAAAAAGATGAACAAATAGTAGTGATATTTGAAGGAAACGAGAACAAGGAGGTAAAGGAAATTGCGACAGTGATTGTTGAAAATATTGTCGCTGATACAGATGAAGCTGAATATCTTACTGAAATTTTGGGAACGAAAAAATCTCTTCTTAGAGAATATAGTATAATAATAATGTTTATTATGTTCACTGGTTTTGCTGGTTTATTTATTGGATTTTTCATTGTTGATGAGAAAGAAACGGGAAGCATAAGAGCATTATGGGTATCTCCCATGCGAATGATTGATCTGATTGTTTCAAGAAGTATTTTTGCATTGATTGTTCAGATATTCAATATTTTTATTGCTGCCTTTATCATAATAGGTACAGGAATAAATTATCTTATTCTATTATCAGGAATACTGTGCTGTTCGTTTTCTGGTATCATACTTGGATTTATTGTTGGAGCATTTGCTGACAATCAGATATCGGCAATTACATATATGAAATTTATTAATTTTGCATATATTACAATTCCTATTGCCTCCATATTTATACCGAACAAATGGCATTTTCTTCTCTATCCTTTCCCTAATTATTGGATGTTTCAAGTATTTTCAGGCATTGTAATTGATGCAACACCAAAATATCCTTTGATTGTATCAGGTTCTATTGTATTATTAAGTACGCTTATTATTGGATTGATCCTACTTAAACCAATAAAAAGGAAATTGACTTTAGTATAGATTCCTACCTGCCTCTACTTGACTTATATAATAAAATGACTTATATTTATAAATATAATTTAATTCAAGTTAAGGAGGAGAGGATGCCGGTAGAAAAATCTGAATACAGGGGAAATCCAATAATTATTTTAAGACGCTCAGAGGATGACAGATTCCCATTTTCATTTGGTCTTTCAAAAGCAAGACTTATTGTTGAGAATCTTGAAGAAATTAAAAAATTTGTAGAGGCGAATAAAGACAAAGAAGAATAATTCTTTATTTGTTTTAAGATTTAGCAGGGAATTATTATTCCCTGTTTTATAAAATAGTTCAATACTATAATCAAATAGCAATTAGGGGTATATATGAAACACATTAGTATTTTAATTTCAATCATTTGTATTTGTTTTTCTTTGCAGGCAAAACTGAAAATTGTTACTGCAATAAATCCATATTTTCTCATTACATCTCAAATTGCTGGTACATTAGTAGAGGTGGAAAATTTGCTTCCTCCATATGCATCACCGCATACATATTCACCATTACCATCTGATATTCTCAAATTAACTAAAGCGGATCTAATTATTATGAATGGTATGCATCTTGAAGAGGGTATTATGAGAAAACTGAAGGACATTAAAAGTAAGGTTATAGTGTTATCAGATAGTTTGGGCTATTTAGATGGGAATCCACATATTTGGCTTTCCCCTGAAAATGGTATTAGAATTGGCGAGATCATTAAAAATGCATTAATCAGAAATGATAGTGTAAACAAGGATTTTTATGAAAAAAATTATTTGAATTTGAAAAAAGGTGTAAATGAAGTTGATAGTGTGATTAAATTAGATATTAAGAAGTATGGAACATTTTCTGTTATTGCATTCCATAATTCATTTAACTATTTTTTAGAACACTATGGTATAGAATTAGCAGGACTAATTGAAAAAATTCCAGGTAGAGAACCATCTCCCAAGGATTTATTAGAATTAAAGAAAATAATTGAAGAAAAAGGTATTAGTGCTTTGTTTGTTGAGCCAGAACTTTCATATAAAGGAGCATGGTTACTTATAAATGAATCAGATATACCATTATATACAATTGACCCACTTGGAAATATATTTGATATTAACAGAATTGATGAACTTTATACAAAAAATTATAATATTTTGATTGAAGCAAGAAAATAATTGATAGAAATAAAAGATCTTAATTATATTGCATCAAACAGAAAAATACTTGAAAATATTAATTTAACTTTAGCAGATAATGAGTTTGCAGCCCTTATTGGACCTAATGGGGCTGGTAAATCCACACTTATAAAAATCATTTTGGGAATGTTGAATCAAAGTTCAGGCACTGTTGCAATTGATGGTGTAGATAACAGAAAATGGTTAAAAGGTAATATAATTGCATATTTACCCCAATATGAGAAATTTGACAGGGACTTTCCTGCAACCTCTATGGATATTACATTAATGGGATTAGTGGGAGAAAAGGGGATAACAGGAAGAATAAATAAACTGGACTATAAGAGGGCATATAAAGCATTAGAGCAGGTTAATATGTATGGGAAGAGAGATCAATTAATTGGTTCTCTTTCAGGTGGTGAAATGCAAAGGGTTTATATTGCAAGAGCATTAACTGCTAAATCGGATTATTTGTTTCTTGATGAACCGGAAGCTGGTGTTGATAAGGGACAGATAGAGGAATTTTATAATTTGCTTCTAAAATTAAATAGATCAGGGAAAACAATTCTCTTAATATCGCATGATATTGGAATGATGACAGAATATTCAAGATACATAATTTGTTTAAATAAAACATTGCATTGCCATACACAGAGTGAATTAGTTAATGCAGATATTTTGAAAAAAACATATGGAGATGTAATGAAATTAATTGAAAAGAGGTATTAATGCATGAAATTCTTAGTGTAGGATTTTTAAGAATTGCATTTTTTGGTGCTGTTATCTCTGCACTATCAACCTCGCTTATCTCTGTATTTATTGCTTTAAAAAAAGTATCATATATGTCAGAAGCATTTGCTCATATGTCTTTTGCAGGCATTGCCCTTGCATTAATACTTGGGTGGAATATTAATATTATTACATTTATATTTGTTCTTATTCTTGCAGTAACTATTGGTTTAATATCAAAGCGGTTTAGAATGGAAGAATCCAATATTACAACTATATTTCTGTCAATATCAATGGCTTTAGGAGTAATACTAATCTCTATGAATAGATCACTTAATGTAGATATAGCAGGTTTTTTATTTGGGAACATACTTTTTGTTTCAATGGGTGACCTGTACTATCTTATTGCTCTTTTTGTAATTAATTTATTATTTATAATTTTATTTTTCAAGGAAATATTCTATATTGCATATAATGAAGAAATTGCTGAGATCTATGGAATAAATACAAAACTTGTTTATTTAATATTTCTTGCTGTTTTGGCTGCAAATATTGTTATTTCAGTAAAGATCACAGGTATAATCTTAATTACTGCTCAAATGATACTACCTGGTATGACTGCCTTAAATATTATTAAAAGGGTTAAATGGGCAATTGTTCTATCTGCTTTAATCGCTTTGTCATCATCAATAATTGGATTTATTCTTTCATTTAAATTAGATATGCCATCAGGGGCAGTTATTGTAATTGTAATGTTCTTTATGTTTTTAGTTTCATTCATTCCATCACTTATTAAAAAGAAAGAAACTATATGAATGCTGCTGCAAAAGCAGGCATATTGTTTATATTAACAATAACTATAATATTTTCATGCGGTAAACAGATCAAAATGGAATATGTGAAGACAATTGATTTCAATATTTATAATGGAATTATACTGAGTAAAGGATTAGAGAAGAGTAATGCTGATTATGCTGTTTTTGATGATTCAATAATATATCTTTATGAAGAAAATAATGAATATGGTTTTAATAAAATTATTTTATCAGAGAAATTAATATTTTATAATAATGAAGGTATTAATATATCTAAAAGGTATGACATATTTTGTGATTCAATATATAGAAAAAAAGTTTTTCTTGAGACAAATAGATGTAAAGATGATTATAATATTCCATTAGATACATTCATAATTATTTCAATTGCTTATCAAAAACTTATTGTATGTAATGAATATGGAAATATGATTTATATGTATCCAGTCTCGACATCAAAATATGGTATAGGTAGTACCGAACATTCATTTAAGACACCCCTAGGATGTCATATCATAAAGGATAAAATAGGAGATAATGCAGAAAAGGGAGATATATTCAGATTTTTAAAGAATACAAATGAAAAAGCAGAGATCTATTATGACAATACCGATACAGAGAATGATTATATAACAACGCGTCTAATTCGTTTAATGGGTATTGAACAAGGGAAGAACAAGGGGAATGGGATTGATACCTATGATAGACATATATATATTCATGGTACACATGAAGAGGGTCGCATTGACATCCCATCATCACATGGTTGTATAAGAATGAAGAATGATGATGTGATAAAATTTTATAATACTGTATCAGAAAACACCCTAATAATAATAATAGAATAAAGAAATATAGGCCGGGCCTTGACATTTTGACACAATTATTTGCAATAAATCCCATAAAATCATCATATTTCATTAAATTAATAAAAATAACACTACATATTGACAATTATTACATTGATGTATACAATAAAGGTACAACAGGAGTTGGAAAAATGTCAAAATGTCAAGGCCCGGCCTAGTATCATATATTAATTATGTTTAGGAAGGAATATTATAACAAAAATAATTCGTGTGTTTATGCATTGATTTTTTAAAAAAATATCCTATGATATAGAAGAAAAAATATTTAGATAGTTTTTGACACTTATTTTTAAGCAGGTATTTAAGGAATGATAAATTACAGTGATTTTATAAAGCAATTATTTGGATTATATAAAAAGCATTATAAATTTATTATTGGACTTATAATTTTTCTAATGATTGTGATGTTTACCGAAATAATGCTTATAGATATGAGTATGGGGACTTCCGGAGATATTGCAGTAAGTATCTTGATCTTTTTCATAAATACAGTTATACAGTTAGGAATGTTCAAAATAGCATTAAACATTGTTAATAATGATCAATATGATTTTTCTACATTATTTATAACAGGCGGTTATCTTTTCAATTTTATCATTACATCCTTAATATATTATTTTGGAGTGATTATAGGAATGTTCTTGCTTATTGTTCCTGGTATTATATTCTCAGTATTATTTATATTCTATCCATTTATAATGATTGAAAAGGGAACAATGCCTATTGATTCTTTAAAAATATCGTGTAAACTTGTGAAAACTAATTTATGGCAAACCTTTGTGATTTGCATTGTACTATATTTTATAAATTATCTTGGTGCAACAGCATTTTATATTGGTGTAACAATTACATTGCCTTTTACGCTTATAGCACAGGCATTACTTTATAAAAAAATTTTAATAAGGAGTAATAATGAAAAATGAAAAAACAACACTTCAGATCAATGAGAATATTGAAGCATTATTATGCTATGCTGTTTTGTGGATTTCAGGAATAGTATTCTTGATATTTGAAAAGAAAAGTCAAATAGTGAGATTCCATGCAATGCAATCAATTCTGGTTTTTCTTCCACTAAGTATTCTGACATTTATTTTTCAGGCAATTCCCATTATTGGCACAATTATTGGTGATATCATACTTCCATTATTAACATTTGTTTTATGGATATTTTTAATGGTAATGGCATATAAGGGAGAAAAGTATAAAATCCCATTTGTTGGACATTTAGCCGAAGTTTTATTGAAAAATAACAAATGATATTATTAACTTGACAACATCTGCACTTCTTGCTATAATAAAATAAAGAAGGCGGATGTTAAAATGAGAAAATTTGTTTTTTTTCTAATTGTAATTTTGATTCTTTCATCATGTGGGAATAAATCCGGCAATATAAATCAGAATATTAAAATGCGTGAATGTTGCACAATTATTATTGATGGACCTAATACAATGGAGATTGGTAAAACAATTACTCTTAAAGCAATTTTATATGACAAGAATAATAAACGCATTAAGAATCCACAAAACATTACTCCCAATTGGATAATTGATAATAATAAAGTCATTCTTGTAAAAAAAGTACAGGGTGATTGGATTAAACTAAAAGCAATGGGGAAAGGTAAGTGTGAGATCAAGGTAATGCAGGATGTTGCTGTTTCTACTATTATAGTTGCTGTAGAATAGTATATTTAGGGACGGTCGTCCATTTTGTCCACAAATAAAAAATTATTACATTTAGATAATGATTTATGGACAAAATAGACGACCGTCCCTGTTTTCATATTGACTATACTGCTTTACTATGCTAAAACTATTCCATGAAACATATAGCTATTTTGATTTCCGGAAGCGGGACAAATATGCAGTCCCTAATAGAAAAAAGTAAAGCAGAAGTATTACCTGTTGATTTCATTGTTATTACGGACAATCCTAATGCAATGGGAATTCAAAAAGCAAAAGATATGAATATACCTGTATTTATACTGCCTGATATGAAATCGGGATGGAAAATGTCTAAAAATGATGATAAAAATCTAATGAATATTTTGATTGAAAATAATACTGACTATATTCTACTTGCTGGTTATATGCGGCTTCTTAATAAAAATATTATTGAACAATATATATTTAGAATAATTAATGTTCATCCTTCATTATTACCCGCTTTTTCTGGAAAGGATGCCCAGAAGCAGGCATTTGAATATGGAGTAAAGATTTCAGGATGTACAGTACATTTTGTAGATACTGGCGTGGATACAGGTCCTATTATTGAACAAAAGGCAGTTGATATATCTAACTGTAAATCCAGGGATGAAGTGAAGGAACGAATAATCATTGAAGAACACACATTATATTTTAGGGCTTTTAAGAATCTTATTAATAGAAAATATTCCATAAAAAGCAGGAATGTAATAAATAATGATTAAAAAATTCCTTCTTTTTTTTGTAATCCCTGTTCTGATGTTTTTTTCATTCCAGCCAATTAATTTATGGTTCTTATTTATTCCTGCTTATGCCGCCTTCTTATTCCTTATTAAGGATCTATCATTTAAGAAACGATTTCTCTATTCATTTATTTCATTTGCTGTATTTTGGTTTATTAGTATGCATTGGATTTCGCTTATTAATGTGGGATTTCCCGGCTATCAAAGGGTTCTTATTGCATTAGGACTGATCATTCTATCATCTGGTTTATCATTTATATGGATTATTCCAATTATATTTGTAAATCCAAGATCCAAACAGATATATCTATTACCAATAATTGTTGCAGGCATTGAATTTCTTGCTTCAATAGAGAATAATACTGCTTTTCAATGGTTATCTCCTTCTCAGACAATGTTGAGTTTTTTGCCTGCTATTCAAATAGCTGATATTGGCGGCATGTATTTTGTTACCCTATTTGTTATTTTCTGTAGTGTATTAATATTTCGCATTTTTACTTGTTCAAAAAAGGGTGTGATAATTAATCTGATCATCCTATTAGTTATCTCTGTTACTGTCATATCTTATGGCAATTATAGATTGAATGAAACAAGGCATGGGGAGAAGATGAAAATTGCATTTGTGCAGCCCAATATTCCTGAATCAATAAAAGGATACTTTTATAAAGGTACTGATCAGAGGATTAGGGTATTAAAAAAATACTTAGAGGAGTTACGAAATTCTGATTGTGAGATTATTATTTTCCCCGAAACAGCAGCACCAGTGTATTTACAGAGGAATAATCATTTTTCCAGATATGTAAAGAAATTTGTAGAAAGTACTGGTAAAGGTATTTTAATGGGTTCATTGAGAATAAAATATGGTAAAGATAGAAAGGCATTTGATTATTACAATTCAGTGTATTTTATTAAACCGGGTTCAATGGAATATTATGATAAAATACGACCATTGGGATTTGCAGAAAGGTTACCTTATGATGATAAATGGAGATTTTTAAGAAATATTCCTTTTGGTCAGGGTGATTTAACACCTGGAAATGAGTTTAAAAAATTTGAATATAATGGAAAAACATTTGCTGCATACATTTGTTTTGAATCCGCCTTTGCTCCTCTTGTATCACGGTTTGTAAGAGAGGGTGCAGAATTTATTATCAATGTTTCAGAGGATGCATGGTTCTTTAGATCCTTGGGTCCATATCAGCATTTTTATCTGGGATTATTAAGAGCTGTTGAAAATAGAAGATATTTAATTAGAGTGTCAAATCCGGGAATATCTGCAGTAATAGATCCATGTGGCAGAATTGTTGCAAAAAAAGCATTGTTTGATCAGGGAAATTTAGAATATGAAATCACACTTTATAATGACTTGACTTTTTATACCCGTTTTGATAATTTATTGCCAAAGATTTTCTTATTAATAAGTTTATTATTTATTCTTTATACAATCATAAGGAGCATTTATGGAAAATGTAAGAGTAAGAATTGCACCAAGCCCAACAGGCTATCTGCATGTGGGGACCGCGAGAACAGCATTATATAATTATCTGTTTGCCAAAAAGCATAATGGAGTATTTATATTAAGAATTGAAGATACGGATAAGGCAAGAAGTAGTGATGAAATGACAGAGATTATTCAAGAAGGACTTAATTGGCTTGGCATAGAGTGGGATGAGGGACCGTTTCATCAGTCCGATTATTTTTCACATTACAGAGAATTTATTCCGGAACTTGAAAAAACAGGAAAGGTGTATAAATGTTTTTGTACAAAAGAGGAATTGGCTGGAAGAAGGGAACAGGCAATAAAAAATAAGATAGCATGGAAATATGATAGAAAATGTCTGGCATTATCGGAAAGTGAAGTTAAGGAAAAAATAGAAAATGGTAATTCATTTGTTTATAGAATTGAAATACCTGAGGGTAAAACATCTTTTGATGATCTGGTTCATGGTAATATTGAGAGAGATAATGCTGAAATTGAGGATTTTGTTCTTTTTAGAAGTGACCAATCACCAATATATAATTTTGCTGTTGTTATTGATGATTCAAGAATGAATATTACACATGTAATAAGGGGAGATGATCATATATCCAATACATTTAAGCAGATTCATATTTACAAATTATTAAATAAGGAACCTCCAAAATTTGGACATATGCCTCTTATTCTTGATGAGAATAAAAAGAAACTTTCCAAAAGAAGTGGGACGGTTTCTGTCTTAGCATTTAGAGATAAGGGACTTTTACCTGAAGCATTTATAAATTTTATTGCTCTTATTGGATGGAATCCCGGTAATGATCTGGAATATTTTACAATGAATGAGATGACTGAATTATTCTCACTTGAAAGGGTAACGAAAAAGGGTGGTGTCTTTGATACAAAGAAACTTGAATGGATGAATTCAAAATATATTACTAATTGTGATAATAACCGTTTGTATGGATTATTAAAGCCATTATATGAAAAGGAAAGTATTATACTTGATAATTTTGAGAAGGAACATATTTTCAGAATTTTTGATAGTGTGAAGGAAAAGGCAAGATATGTGAATGAATTTCCACAATTAACAAAATTTTATTTTAAAGATATTACTGAATATGAAGAAAAGGGAATGAAAAAATTCATTAATCCTGAAAGGATTGATTATCTGAAAGATATTATAGAATCATTAAAAGGTATTAATGAATTTTCAGAAAAGGCTATTGAAGGTATATATCGTGATTATGCAGAGAAAAAACAATTAAAGGGTGCCGATGTTATTCATCCAAGTAGATTAGCATTAACAGGAAGCACAGTAGGACCATCTCTATTTGAATTAATGTCAATATTGGGTAAAGAAATTGTTCTTGACCGCTTGACAAAATTTGCTCAATCTGCTATATAATATTAGTCAATTGGCGGTATCGTCTATCGGTTCAGGACACATGGTTCTCATCCATGAAAGAGGGGTTCGATTCCCCTTACCGCTACTCTAAATATTCTGGGGAATCGTCCAATGGCAAGACGCATGATTCTGGTTCATGTTATCGGGGTTCGAATCCCTGTTCCCCAGCTTATTTCAATCGTATGACAGGGATTCCATTTTGTGAAACAAAATTAAAACCGAAGGTTTAGAACTCCGAAGGGGTTTGTTAGCAGCAACTCGTGTATGCTATTCAAGGCTGCTACACGACCTTGTCGTGCATCCTGTTCCCCAGCTTATTTCAATCGTATGACAGGGATTCCATTTTGTGAAACAAAATTAAAACCGAAGGTTTAGAACTCCGAAGGGGTTTGTTAG
>JAUVJU010000040.1 GCA_030592285.1 Caldifarciminota bacterium | reverse complement strand
TTGAGCATTTGTTGAAATAAATTTTCGCATAGCCACAAATGCTCTCATAATCTGTATATTAACTTCAATCGCTTTTTCACTTGTTAGAACAGCAGAAATTGTTGCAATGCCTTGTTCTGTAAAAACAAATGGAAGTGAACCACCAAGATGCCGCTTTGATGGTATCGCATTTTGCGATAGCATAAGATCAACTTCTTCTTCCGTTAATTTAAACATGAAATCAGATGGGAATCTTTTAATATTCCTTTTTACCTGCTCTCTCAATCTGATTGGTTTTACACAATATAATTTTGCTAAATCCTTATCCAGCATTACCTGCATACCACGAATAGTATATATTCTATTTCTAATTTCATTAGATTGGATTATTTCATTCTCCGGCATTTTTCCCCTAATTTCCTGGTGGTTTTATCTTCAACCAGTATCCTCATCTGCTGAATAGCAATCTGATTTAATCGCGTTAATCGTTCAGATGGTTGCAGTCCATCATTTATAAATACTGCATTCAGATTTTCAAGATTAGATAAACAGACCAATTGTGAGATATTGGCAAAATCTCGAATATTACCAGTTTCATCAGGATTTTCTGCACGCCACTGAGCAGCTGTTTTCCCAAATAGAGCCATATTTAGAATATCCGCTTCAGAGGCATAAATATAGTTGATTTGTTGTTTGTTCAGAGTGATTGGAATTAAATTTTCTTTAATAGCATCGGTATGAATACGGTAGTTTATCTTTGTAAGGTTACGACGAATATCCCAGCCAAGTTGTTTCTTTTCTTCATCTTTTAGACGCTGAAATTCTTTGATGAGATAAAGTTTAAATTTAGGGGATATCCAAGATGCAAACTCAAAGGCAATATCCTTATGTGCATAAGTGCCACCGTATCTACCTGCCTTAGCAATAATCCCTTTTGAATTTGTTTTCTTAACCCATTGCTTTACTGAAAGAACAAATCGGTTCAATCCGGCTTGATTTTTAATTCCCTCGAATTCGGGGGAATTAAAACCTGGATTATAAATTTCTTCCCAAATACCAAGAAATTCTATGGTGTTTTTATTTCTTAGCCATTTTTCGATCAATGATAGTCCATTCTCAATATTCCTGACCATATCAGTTAAAGATATATAATCCTGCTGATCAGTTGAAATAACAGTAATTTCTTTTCCTTGTACTTTAATTTTAGTCTTTTTTTTCTTCTTTATCTTCTCCGGCATCTTTCCTCCGTCTCAATTGTATAATTTCTTAATATTTTACAGTATATGGAAGAATTTTCAAGGAGAAAAAATTAGTACGCTAGTATCTGGTACGCTGAGTATGCTGGTGATGCAGAAGTATCTAGTATCTGGTACGCTGGTGGAGAGAAGAAGAGAGAAGATGGATACCCGATCAGGTCGGGTATGACAGAAAATAATAAAGAATGATTAGAAGTAATCCTTCGGCTTCGCTCAGGGCAGGCAAAGAAAATAATATCCTTCGTTCATCACGATGACAATAAGAGGGCACGGCACGCCGTTCCCCTACAATAATTATTGATACCATTTATTATTTATCGGAACATAATAGTATTTACAAGTGTATTAAAAGAATCATAAATATCAAAAATATTCTGACCATTCACTGAGTAACCCTGTACATAATATATGCAGTTTGGTGATGGGATACCACACACATCCGCAAGAAGTTCAGCCGACTCCCAATTCCCATCCCTGCTAAGGAACATTGTTCCTGTTCCCTCACCGGAAGTGGGATTATCATAATCTACGCTTATAGCCCACTTATTAATTCCATTCTTCTTCACATATTTTACTTTATTAAAATTGAGTATCTCATATCCTGAATCTGATAACCACTTTGCTTCCAATTGTATATCTTCAGGTCCATTCAATTTCACCATTCTTAAAGTATCACTATTAATTACAGACATAATATTCATATTGTCCCAGTCAGCATCAATATTGCCCTTCACTTTTATATTAAATGCATCACTAGTATTCAGTGACAAATCATGTTTGGTAAGCATAGAATCTTCGTTTATTCCCCATACAAATCTATCATCTGGCGTCATTATCGGACTTCTTAGGAAAAGATGCCAAGTTCTGTATCCTACTATTGATTCCTGTGCTCTTACAAATCCTGTTTTGGTATTTATAAGATAATCTTTCACTTCATATTCATAATCATTTATATGTACAAAAGTTATAACAAGAAAAGATGTGTCATCTACCCATTCAATTGAACTGAAATTCGATTGTTTCTCGTAATTATTAAATAATGCACATGAACTGATCAATAATACAAAAATTACTAATATTATGTTCTTCTTATTCATCATATTCTAGCTTCTCTCTTAATATGTACACATTCTTTAAGGAATCATAAACCGCAAATCCCTCCTCAAAATAAAGTATGAATTTATCCTTGTAAGGAGATCTGCGTCCAATCAGTTCATTGTAAAACTCAATAGTGTCAGTTTCCCATTTGGAAACATCTAACTTGCATAAACCATAATTATTTGTATTACGATCCATTGCTGTAAATTCAAAAACCTCATTACCTATATCATCAATATAATAATTTATATCTAAAGGATTATTAAGATCTACTTCTCTTAACTCACAATTGCCTAATTCAATCCACCAAACTAAATCTATATCATAATTATTAATTGGTGTAGTTTCATAACCATCAATTAAATGAACATATTGCCAACTTCTGGATTTAGAAACAATAATCACACCTGCTGATGTTTCATAAAAATCTACTACTTCATAAATTGGTGCTCTTCCAATATATTCCTTGTTAGAGCCATTTCTATTTATTCTGTGAAGATTGTTTGAATCACTGTAAAATACTGTTTGACCATCATCTGAGAATCTTATTATATATTTTTTATTGATTAGATTTCCAATATTTGTCATCTGAAGCTCATTGGTTGTTTTAGGAATATATATCTTATGTTCCAGATCAATAAATACAGTATCATTGACGGCATACAAACCATATAACCATTCTGTTGAGTCAACATCATCCCATTCAACTTTATATATCTCTGTCTCAGTGAGTGTTGTAAGATTGAATTTATATACAGTTAAACTTCTATAAAACTTACCATAGTCATCTCCATCTGTGGTAGATAAACGGTTCTCATGTCTTGCATAGATTAGAGTGTTCTCATCCATCCAGCATGGATAGTCATAAAATATTCTTATATTAGATTCTACTTGATTGTTCATTGAACACGAATAAGTAAATACAGAAAACAAAATAATTATTGTAATTAATAATATTCCTGCAATCCTTTTCATCACTCCTCCATCTCAATTGTATAATTTCTTAATATTTTACAGTATATGGAAGAATTTTCAAGGAGAAAAAATTAGTACGCTAGTATCTGGTACGCTGAGTACGCTGGTGGAGACCCTTCGGCCATTCGACTCAGCTCATAATTTTGGGGACGGTGGTTGAAAATGTTGAAAAATTGGAATAATATAAAAAAATAAATGTTTTTGTGGACAGGTCAAGCCCTGTCCCTACAGTAGAGAAGATGGATGCCGTATCAAGTACGGCATAACCCGAGAGGAGAAAAGAAAAAGAAAAGAGTGAATGCTGATAATCCTTCGACCATTTGGTCATTCGATAAGCTCATGGCAGGCAAGCTCATGGCAGGCAAGCTCAGGATAGATGAGATTGCCGCATCTGCAAGGCGGATTCGCGACGACGGATTTAAGAGGGTACGGCACGCAATATATTCCTTAGACTGCAATGACGGACATATTTTTCGAATTACTCAAAATATGCAATCTTCGAATTACTAATAACGCACATATTCTTCAAATTACTCAGAATATGCTTTACGGGAGATAAGATGGATACCTGTCTTCACAGAAATGACAGAAAAAAGAGATACTTTTCAGTATGGCACAGAAAAAGACAAGAAATGTCAAGCTACGGGTATATATATTTAATAAATCCCAAGATTCTCTTTGATTTTGCTGAGTTTCTCATTAGCTATGCACTTGAAACATGAGAATTCCATTGTAAATACTCCCCTTCCCTGCGTAATTGTTCTTAATTGATTTGAATATCCGAACATTTCAGAAAGCGGAACTTCTGCATGAATTACTTGTCTGTCATCAAAATTATCAAATCCATGAATACTAGCATATTTAATATTTAAATCATTTATTACATTACCAACATAATCCTCAGGAACATTAACATCCAGTTTCATTATTGGTTCTAACAAAACACTACCTGCTTCCTTTAAAATATTTTTAAAATTTTGAGCAGCAGCAAATCCAAATGCATTAACATCAGAATTCTGAATATCATATTTTGCATCAATAAGTGTTACTTTTATATTAATAACAGGAAAGCCCGCAATAATACCATTGTTTATAGATGATTTTAATGATTCCTCAATTGCATTCAAAAATTCCTTTGGAAGATTATCTTTATTGATCATGCTCTCATAGGCATATATATCTTCGTATGGTTCTATTTTCAATTTAGTGTATGCATACATATGTTTCTGTCCCAAAACCCTATTGAATTCATAATCAAGAATAATTTCCTTACTTATTGTTTCTCTGTATGTAACAATTGGCTTACCTATTCTCGGATGTAGTTCAAATTCCCTTTTTAATCTATCTACAATTATTTCAATATGAAGTTCTCCCATTCCTGAAATAAGCATTTGACCTGTTTCTTCATTTTCAAAAACCTTAAAAGTAGGATCCGCTTCCTGCATTCTTTGTAATGTGTTTAATAATTTCTCTTCCTCTTCCTTATTCTTTGGTTCAATAGAAACAGAAACAACAGGTTCCGGGAAAATAGGTTTTTCAAGAATTATCTGATGTTTGGGATGACAGATAGTACTTCCAGTTAATGAATTTCTGAAACCAGCAACTGCACAAATCTCCCCAGCAGAAACAGAATTAACCTCCATTCTTCTATTTGAGTGAAGCATGAATAATTTATTGATTCTTGATTTATCATTGTATGTTGCATCTAAAAGCATTTCTTTCACACTTGCGGTTCCGGAATACACACGCATATATACAAGTTTCCCCAAATGCTTATCAATGTCAATCTTAAATACCAATCCACAAAATGGAGCTTTAGGATCCGGGTTTCTATGAATAGTATCTCTTGAATTCGGATGGATTCCTTCAACAGGAGGTCTGTCCAAAGGAGATGGAAGATAATCAACTACTGCATCTAGTAATAATTGAATACCCTTATTTTTCTTTGAAGAACCAGTAATCACAGGTATAATTTTATAGGCAATTGTCAATCTTCTCAATGCCTCACAAATATCATTTTCACTTATTTCTTCCTCAGCCAACACTTTTTCAAGTAAACCATTGTCATAATTTGCCAATTCCTCTATCATTAAATTATGATAATCATCTGCCTTCTTTTTATATTCATCAGGAATAATCATTTCAGTAAATTTATGTTTATCTTTTTCATCATCCCAGATATATGCTTTCATTTTCACTAAATCAATAATACCCTTGAATTCATTTTCCTTTCCAATAGGTAATTGAATTTCAATAATTGGAATATTGAATTTATCTCTCATAGCATCAACAACTCTGTAAAAATCCGCTCCCAATCTATCCATTTTATTTATAAATGCAATTTTCGGTAAAGAATATTTATTTGATTGTTTCCATACTGTTTCTGATTGTGGTTCAACACCCTCTACACCACTGAATATTACTACTGCACCATCCAGTACCCTTAATGCTCTTTCTACTTCAGCAGTAAAATCTATGTGTCCAGGAGTATCAATAATATTTATCTTATTTTCTTTCCAAATTACAGAAGTAGTTGCTGAACCAATTGTCATTCCTCTTTCTTTTTCCTGCTGCATCCAATCCATTGTAGCAGCACCATCATCAACTTCCCCTATCCGATGTACTTTTCCTGTATAAAAAAGAATTCGTTCGGTTGTAGTTGTTTTGCCTGCATCAATATGTGCAATAATTCCAATATTTCTAATATCTTTCATAATCACAAAAAAAAAGCCCATCAGAAGATGGGCCTCTAATTACCAACGGAAGTTGGCATAGGCCTTGTTTGCCTCAGCCATCCTATGTGTATCTTCTCTTTTCTTTATTGCTGCACTATTTTCCTTTTTATATGCTGCAATAAGTTCATTTGCCAATTTGTCTGCCATTGAATTACCGCTCCTAGATCTTGTTGCGGAAAGAAGCCATCTTATTGCAAGAGCAAGTTTTCTTTCAGGACGAACTTCCATAGGAACCTGATAGGTTGCTCCACCAATTCGTCTTGGTCTAACTTCAACAATTGGTTTAATATTGTTTATTGCTTTTTCAAAAGTCTTGAATCCATCTTCATTTATTTTTTTATTAATAATTTCAAGAGAATCATAAAATACTTTTAATGCAGTAGATTTTTTACCACTATGCATTAAACAATTAATGAACTTACCTGCCGTATCACTACCGTAAACAGGATCCTGAAAAATTTGTTTTTTGAACACTCGTTTCCTTCTTGGCATAATAAATCCCCCTATGCTGTTGCCTTTTTAGGTTTTTTAGCTCCATAATGTGAACGACTCTTTTTTCTATTCTCTACTCCTGCAGAATCATATACGCCTCTCACTATATGATATCTAACACCGGGTAAATCCTTAACTCTGCCGCCTCTAATTAGAACAACAGAATGCTCCTGCAAATTATGTCCTTCACCAGGTATATAAGCAGTTACTTCATAACCATTAGACAATCTAACCCTTGCAACCTTTCTTAATGCTGAATTCGGTTTTTTGGGTGTTGTTGTATAAACACGCGTGCAAATGCCTCTTTTCTGAGGACAATTTTTCAATGCAGGTGATTTTGTCTTCTTATTAACTTGTTTTCTGCCCTTTCTTACCAGTTGATTAATTGTAGGCATGTATTTATTCTCCTTTTATTTTAATTGGCTCTTCAAGCTCATTATTAGTTTCTTCAATAATCAATTCTTCATCAGGAATTTTTCTCAAATGCTTCATTCCTGTTCCGGCAGGTAAAATATTACCCATTGTAACATTTTCCTTCAATCCTTGTAAATAATCAATTTTACCTTCAATTGCTGCTTCTGTCAATACTCTTGTCGTTTCTTGGAATGATGCAGCTGATATAAATGATTTTGTATTGAGTGATGATTTTGCAATACCCATAAGTAATCTTGTATAATGTGCAGGCTTTTTCATATTCATTCTTGCCAAGTCATTTATTCTATCAATCTCATCCTTTTCAACAATTTCACCTTCAATAAAATCGGTCTCACCGGAATCAGTAATTTTTACATATTTTATCATCTGCCTTATAATTAATGCAATATGCTTATCATTTATACCAACACCCTGTGCTCTGTAAACTTCCTGAATCTGATTGAGAAGAAAAGATGCCACTTCTCCAACTGTTTTGATCTTCATGAGATTATGCGGATCAGTTGAACCATCACATAGTTTATTTCCTGGCTCAACAACCTCTCCATTATACACTAATAAATGTTTACCATAAGGAATTCCATATTCATATCTTTGATTTGTTGGAGTAGTTACAAAGATGATCCTCTCACCTCTTTTAACAGGTCCTATCTCTACAGTACCGCCAACTTCTGTAATTATTGCTTTGTCCTTTGGCACTCTTGCTTCAAACAATTCAACAACTCTTGGTAATCCGCCTGTAATATCACCACCCCTCATTTGAGTATTAGGTTTCTTTGCAATAACAGTTCCTGCTGCAACTTTCTGTCTGTTCTTTACAAGAATATATGAACCAATGGAAATGGGCTGTGAATTCAGTTCCTTACCATTTTTATCAACTATTGTAATAACCGGATGAAGTGTTTTATCCTTATTTTGAATTATAAGTGATAATACCTCTTCACCTGAATATTCATGTTTCACTGTTTGTCCATCAATAATATTTGAAAATCTAACATAGCCCTCTTTCTTTGCATGAATCGGCTGGTAATAATGATCCCATCTAAATAATGGCTGTCCAATTTTTACTTCTTTCTTGTTTTCTATAAGCATTATTGCTCCCACAGGAACATTAAGCTTCTGGTCAAGATTTTTCTTAGATTTCTTAGATTCTTTGATTTTTACTTTAATAATAAGATGTGCATTATTGCTAATGTTTACTTTTTCATTATTCTCATTGTTCACAATATTAATTTTATCAAATTTTACAATACCTTCGGTCTTTGATTCCATCATATTTTCTTTACCTACTCCTGCTGCCGTACCTCCTGAATGGAATGTTTTCAGTGTAAGCTGAGTTCCCGGTTCTCCAATTGACTGAGCTGCCATTACTCCTACTGCTTCACCTTCCTCAACAATATTTCCTGAAGCAAGATTTCGTCCATAACATTTTTTACAAATTCCGTGTTCCGCTTCACATGTTAAGACCGAACGAATTTTAACTGTATTTATGCCGCTTTCTTCAATTTCTTTTGCTGCATTCTCAGTTATCTCATTATTTTCCTTAACAATAATTTCACCAGTGATTGGATTTATAATATCTTCAAGAGCGAATCTACCTTCTATCCTTTCAGTCAATGGTTTGACGATCTCACCTTTTTCAATAATTGGTTTCATATCAACACCAAGAATTGTGCCGCAATCATCCTCTGTAATAATAATATCCTGAGCAACATCAACAAGTCGTCTTGTAAGATAACCTGCTTCAGCTGTTTTTAATGCAGTATCGGTTAAACCCTTTCTGGCACCATGTGTGGAAATAAAATATTCAAGAACACTAAGTCCTTCCTTAAAATTGGATTTAATAGGTGATTCAATGATCTCTTCTCCAATTATCTTTTTCTGTGGTCTTTGCATAAGTCCTCTAAGTCCGACAAGCTGAATAATCTGATCCCAATTACCTCTTGCTCCTGAGCCTGCCATCATAAATATCGGATTAAATCCACCTTTATCTGCAGATAATTGTTTTGTCATTTCAACCTGGATCTCTCTTCTTGCATCAAGCCATTTATCAACAACCTTTCTGTATCTTTCTCTATCTGTTGTTGTTCCACCTTTTTCATGTTCTTTATTAATCCTATCAACTTCCCTCTGTGTCCTTTTAAGCACATCCCACTTATTTTTCGGTACAAGCATATCATCAAGTCCAAATGTAAGACCACTTGCTGTTGCATGTTCAAATCCCAGTTCCTTAAATTTATCAAGAAACTCTGCTGTTGCACGATTACCAACTTCTTTGTAAATCTTATATACTAAATCTGACAATTCTTTTTTTACCATTGTTTTATTAATAAATTTAATTTCTTCCGGTAAAATATCATTAAATATTATTCTACCAATTGTTGTATCAAAATATTTATCATCATATTTAAATTTTACTTTTGCATGTAATGAAACAATATTCTGTTCATATAGATAAATTGCTTCATCAAAACTATCAATAATCATTCCTTCACCCTTAACACCATCTTTTTCTCTTGTCATATAGTATGCACCAATAACAATATCCTGTGAAGGAGATGCAAGTGGTTTACCATGTGCAGGAGATAGTATATTGTTTGATGAAAGCATTAAAATCTGTGCTTCAATTCTTGCCTCATATGAAAGCGGTATATGTACAGCCATTTGGTCACCATCAAAATCAGCATTAAATGCATGACAAACAAGCGGATGCAATCTTATTGCCTTCCCTTCCACCAAAATAGGTTGAAATGCCTGAATACCTAATCTATGAAGTGTTGGTGCTCTATTTAAAAGTACTGGGTGATTACTTGTTATATCTTCAAGAATTTTCCAAACCTCATTGGATTCCTCATCAATGATCTTTTTAGCATTTCTCACACCTTCTGCAATATGTTTTTCTTCAAGTTTCTGAATAATAAATGGTTTGAAAAGTTCAAGTGCCATTTCTTTTGGTAGTCCACATTGATGTAACTTCAATTCAGGTCCTACAACAATAACACTTCTTCCTGAATAATCCACTCTCTTTCCTAAAAGATTCTGTCTAAATCTACCTTGCTTACCTTTTAAAGCATCAGTTAAACTTCTAAGTGCTCTATTTCCTCTACCTTTAATAGGTCTTGCCCGCCTTGCATTATCAAGAAGGGCATCAACTGATTCCTGAAGCATTCTCTTTTCATTTCTCAAAATAATTTCAGGAGCACCTATTTGCATCAAATTCTTTAATCTATTATTTCTTGCAATAACTCTTCTATAGAGATCATTAAGATCACTTGTTGCAAATCGCCCTCCGTCTAATGCCACAAGAGGTCTTAGATCCGGTGGAATAACAGGTAATTTATATAGTATCATCCATTCCGGTCTATTGTCGGATTTTCTGAATGATTCAACTAATCTCAATCTCTTAAGAAGTCGTTTTTTCCCTTCCTTACTTTTTTGTATTGCAAGCTGAGTCCTTAAATCCATTGATAATTCTTCAAGATCAATTTCTTTAAGGATTTCATAAATTGCTTCAGCTCCCATTTTACACTGGAATTCATCACCATATTGTTCATAATACTCTTCATATTCATCTTCTGTAAGAATTTCCTTTTTCTGTAAAGGCGTTTTCCCAGGCTCCATAACAACATGAGCATTATAGTACAAAACCTTTTCCAAAATAGATGTTTTTATATTGAGTAATGTTCCTATCTTTGATGGGGTTGCTTTATAAAACCAAATATGAGCAACAGGAACTGACAGATCTATATGTCCCATTCTTTCTCTTCTAACTTTTGATAATGTTACTTCAACTCCACATCTTTCGCAGATTATTCCTCTATATCTTGCATGCTTATATTTTCCGCAATTACATTCATAATCTTTAACAGGACCAAATATTTTTTCACAGAATAATCCATCTCTTTCTGGTTTCTGAGTTCTGTAATTAATTGTTTCAGCCTTTT
The DNA here is from genome assembly GCA_030592285.1 of Caldifarciminota bacterium. Classification (GTDB taxonomy): domain Bacteria; phylum Hydrothermota; class 32-111; order 32-111; family 32-111; genus JAUVJU01. The sequence continues at coordinate 6,088 of JAUVJU010000040.1, read as the reverse complement.
TAACTTCACCTTTTGACCAGTCAAAAATTCGATCAGGTGAAGCAAGTCTGATTTTAAAATAATCAAAATCAACGGGCTTTGTTATTCTCTTTTTCTTGCCTCTTAGTATTGGCATTTACAGACCTCCTATATTATAATGTGCTTTCTTCATCTTCAATTGAACCAAGTTCAACATCAAGACATAAGCCATTAAGTTCTTTGATAAGTACATTAAATGCTGCCGGCAATCCCGGTTCAGGTGGATTCTTTCCCTTAATAATTGCTTCATATAGATCGCTTCTACCCTTTACATCATCTGATTTCACAGTCAGCATTTCCTGCAGTAAATATGTTGCTCCATATGCTTCAAGAGCCCAAACCTCCATTTCCCCAAATCTCTGCCCTCCAAATTGTGCTTTACCGCCTAATGGCTGCTGAGATATCAGTGAATACGGACCTGTTGCTCTTGCATGGATCTTATCTTCCACCATATGAGCCAATTTCATTATATACATATATCCTACAGTAACATCCTCATCAAATTTTCTGCCAGTCATACCATCATAAAGTGTAGTTTTACTGTTATTTGGTATTCCTGCTTTATCCATATAATGCTTAATCTCTTCAATAGTCATTCCATCAAATACAGGTGTTGCAAATTTCAAGCCAAGCTTTCTACCTGCTAATCCAAGAATAGTTTCAAGAACCTGTCCAACATTCATTCGTGATGGAACACCCAAAGGATTGAGAATAATATCAACCTGTCTGCCATCTTCCATATAAGGCATATCTTCCACAGGAACAACCTTTGAAATAACGCCTTTATTTCCATGTCTTCCAGATACTTTATCTCCAACCTGAATATTTCTCTTTTGGGCTATAAATACTTTTACAACCTTTAATACTCCATTTGGTAATTCATCACCATGTAATTGACTTAATGATGTATCTCCCAGCCGCCCTCTAATTTTGGAAACTGCATGATTTGCATCTTTAATGATATTTCTAACTTTGTCATATTTCTTTGCAAAGACCGCTTTTTCAATAAGTACAGTATTATAATCAATTTTTTTCAAAATATTTTCATTTATACAGGAATTTTTCCTTACAACAACCCTTCCGTAAATATCTGTCACCGACTCGGTTACCTTATATCCATCAAGTATTTCATTAAGCATTTCCAAACGCTTTTTCTCGATTTTTCTTATCTTTGCATCAACCTGCTTAACAATTTCCTTTTCAATATATTCCTTTCTTTTTGATTCTCTGGATAAGACCCTTATATCAATAATAACACCTCTAATTCCAGGAGGAACCCTAAGTGATGTATCTCTGACATCCGATGCCTTTTCTCCAAATATTGCCTTTAATAATTTTTCTTCTGGTGTAAGTTCAACCTCACCCTTTGGCGTTACTTTACCAACAAGGACATCACCGGGTTTAACTTTTGCACCAATTCTTATTATTCCATTATTATCCAAATCAGAAATTGATTCTTCAGCAACATTAGGTAATTCTCTTGTAAATTCCTCTGGACCAAGTTCTGTTTCCCTTAATGAAATATCCAATTCCTTTATATGTATTGAAGTAAGTTTATCTTCCTGCAATACCTTTTCACTAATAATAATTGCATCCTCAAAATTGTATCCTTTCCATGGAATAAGAGCAACAAGAAGATTTTGTCCCAATGCAAGTTCTCCACCCTGACATGAATGTCCATCAGCAATAATATCGCCTTTACTTACTTTATCACCAATTCTAACAAGGGGTTTCTGAATAATACATGTATCCTGATTTGTTCTTTGATATACATTAAGATAATAAATATCATATCCTGCATCCTCATCAAATATATTCTTTCCTGTTTTATTTGGCACCTTAATTTTTATATAGTCACCTGTAACTTCTTCTACTGTTCCGCTATTATCTACCTCAATAACTGCACCTGCATCCCTTGCAACCCTTGCTTCCATTCCTGTTCCTACAATTGGAGATTCAGGATTTAGAAGAGGAACAGCCTGCCTTTGCATATTTGATCCCATTAATGCTCTGTTTGCATCATCATGCTCCAAAAATGGAATTAATGTTGCTGCAGGAGATACAAGCTGACTAGGAGATACATCCATATAATCCACTTTTTCCCTTGGGATCATTGGATATTCACCCTTTATTCTACATAAAACATTCTCATTCTCAAATCTACCCTTTTTATCAAGTTTTGCATTTGCCTGTGCAATTTTAAATTTATCTTCTATATCAGCAGTTAGATATTCAATTTTATCTGTAACTTTACCTTTTGAAACTTTAATATATGGTGTTTCAATAAAACCAAGTTTATTTATTCTTGCATAACTTGCCAATGAAGTAATTAGACCAATATTTGGTCCTTCGGGTGTTTCAACAGGACATACTCGTCCATAATGAGAATGATGAACATCCCTAACTTCAAAGCCAGCTGTTTCCCTTGTTAAGCCGCCAGGACCAAGTGCCGACATACGCCTTTTATGTGTCATCTCAGCAAGTGGGTTTGTCTGTTCCATAAATTGGGATAATTGACTTGTGGAAAAGAAACTGAGAACCATTGATGATATTAATCGTGCATTTATCAAATCCTTTGGTGTTAATGAAGAAATATCCTTTAACATCATTCTTTCTCTAATTGATTTTGTCATTTTTGAAAGAGCAACATAGAATGTGTTTGTAAGAAGTTCTCCAACCCTTCTTAATCTTCTGTTTCCAAGATGATCAATATCATCAAAGTCAATTTGACTATCAACTTCTGATACTTTCATCAACATTTTAATTGTTTCAAGAAGGTCTTCCTTTAATAAGCCCTCTTCGGAATCACTAATATTATGATTAAGTTTCTGATTAATTTTGAATCTGCCTACCTTTCCAATTTCATATCTCTTTGGATTGAAATATGCATTTTCAAAGAAATTCTCCGCAATCTCAAGTGTAGCAGGGGTAGTTCCCCTTACAAGAGTATAGATCTTTTCTATTGCCTCTTCATATGAATTAGTAGGATCCTTCTTTAATGTATTAAGAACAATGGTTTCCTCTAATTCACTATCTGCTTTAATAAGCACTAAATCTGTGATACTAAATGTCAGGAGATTTATTAGAACCGCATTGCTTATACGGGTACCTGCTTCATACAATATTTCACCGGTTTTTTTATCAATAATATCTGAATATAAGGTTCTATTAATAAATGGTGATTCCTCATTTGATGCATCTCTTTTAGTAAATTTAATTTTTTCTTTTTTAAAGAAAAGAGCAAAAATATTTTCATTACTATCATTTCCAAATGCCTTTAATAGAATTGTTGCAGGAAAATTCCGCCTTCTATCTAAATTGGCATACATAATACTATTTGTATCAATACTAAATTCAAGCCATGAACCCTTATTTGGTAAGATTTGAGCAATAAATAGTTTTTTACCTGTAGTACTGGTATTTTCAGTAAAGAAAACACCTGGTGATCTATGAATTTGATTAATTATTACCCTTTCAATACCATTTATTAGAAATGTCTTTCTTTCACTCATAAGCGGAATATTACATAAATATACATCCTGTTCAATTATATCTTTAATTGAATCCAATGGCTCTTCTGTTTCTTCATCAATATTCTTAAAAATTAATTTCAAGGTAACTCTTAAAGGAGATGCATAGGTAATACCCTTAAAACGGGATTCTTCAAAGGAGTAAAGTGGATCATCAATATCATATTTAACAAAGTCCAATATAAATCTTTTATGAATATCTTCTATAGGAAATGTATCATTAAAAATTTTCTGCAGTCCTACATTCTCTCTTTTCTTAAAAGAAACTTCGCTCTGCAGAAATTCTTCGTATGATTCCTGCTGAACAGAAAGAAGGTCTGGCATTTCAATTACGGGTTTTACTTTTCCGAAATTTATTCTTTTCATTAAAACTTACCCCTCTTTTTAATAAAGAAAAATAAAGGGGCTATAAGCCCCTTTATAGTATTATAGATTACTTAAGAGATACAATTGCTCCGGCAGCATCAAGCTGTTCTTTGATCTTTTCTGCTTCTTCTATAGGAATATCTTTCTTTAATTCTTTTGGTGCTGAATCAACAATACCCTTTGCAGTCTTTAGATCTACACCCATAATTGCTTTAACTGCCTTTATAACCTGCAGTTTTTTATCACCAGCTGAGTCCAAAATTATTGTTGCTGTTGATTTTTCTTCTTCTCCATCTGCACCGCCTGCTGCAGGTGCTGCTACTGCCACTGCTGCTGTGGGAACAACATTAAATTTTTCTTTTAATTCTTCTACAAGTTCTGCAAGTTCAAGAACTGTCATTTTTTCAATCAAATCAATAATTTTTTCTTTTGTCTTTTTGGTAGTCATTTATGCCCCCAGTTTATTTTTCGTTTTTTTGTTTAATTGCATCAATAGTATTCACAAAATTGTTCATTATACCACCAAGTGTGAACACAAGTCCGGAAATTGGTGCCTGAATACCAGCCACCATCTGAGAAAGTAGTTCATCCTTTGAAGGAAGATTGGCAATTGCCTTTACTCCTACTGCATCAAAGAATTTACCTTCTATAACTGCTGCTTTTACAAATGGCAATTTGTACTTTTTATTAAAGTCCTTCATAACTCTTGCCGGTGCGATAGGATCAGTATATGTAATTGCTAAAGAAGTGTTACCTATAAGACATTTATTAATTTTATCATAGTTTGAATCTTCTTTCAAAGCAAATGAAATATAATTATTCTTATAAATCTTATATTCAACTTCTTCTTTATCAAATTCTCGTCTCATTTCATTCACCTGCTTAACATTCATACCCTTAAAATCGGTGAAATAAACGCCTGACGCTTTCTCAAATTTCCGAGCAATCTCATCAATAACCCGCTTTTTCCCCTCAATAATTTTCGGATTGCTCATGTAGGCTCCTTATTTGATTTTTGCTATTTCATTTAAGTCAATGGGGATTCCGGGTCCCATTGTACTTGAAATTGCGACATTTTTAATATAAATGCCTTTTGCTGCTTGTGGTTTTGCTTTTTTTATTTCTTTTATAAAAAATTCAATATTTTCTGCAAGTTTTTTTGGTTCAAATGATATCTTCCCAATAAGTGAATGAATATTACCTGATTTATCCAAACGGTAATTAACTTTTCCCTTTTTGGAGTCAGAAACTGCTTTTCCTACTTCTTTAGTAACAGTCCCTGTTTTTGGATTAGGCATAACGCCTCGTGGACCAAGAATTTTAGCTATCTTGCCAACACTTCTCATCATATCCGGTGTTGCAATAACAACATGGAAATCCAAAAATCCACCTTTAATTTTTTCTATCATCTCATCATCACCAATATAGTCAGCTCCTGCATCTAATGCCTCTTTTGCTTTTTCTCCTTCAGCAAAAACCAGCACCTTAACACTTTTCCCTGTTCCATTTGGTAATAATGCTGCACCTCTGATTGTCTGATCACTTCTTTTTGGATCAACTCCCATTCTCATTCCAATTTCAACTGATTCATCAAATTTGATCTTGGATACCTTTTTAAGTATTTCTATACCCTCAAGAATTGAATACCTTTTTGTTTTGTCAATTTCTTTTCTGATCTCTTCATATCTCTTGCTTCTCTTCATGTTACTCCTCCACTAAAATGCCCATACTTCTTGCAGTACCGGCTATCATTTTCATAGCACCTTCTAAATTCTTTGCATTCAAATCTTCCATTTTAAGTTCAGCGATCTTCTTCACATCTTCTTTTGAGATTGTCCCCACTTTATCTTTATTAGGCACTCCGGAGCCCTTTTCTAGCCCGACTGCTTTTTTTATAAGAACTGAAGCAGGCGGGGTCTTAGTGATAAATGTGAATGACTTGTCTCTGTAAACACTAATCACAACTGGTGTTATTAGTCCTTTATCCTTCTCTGTCTTGGCATTGAAATTCTTGCAAAACTGCATGATATTTATACCATGTTGAGAAAGGATTGGTCCTACCGGAGGTGCTGGTGTTGCCATCCCAGCTGGAATGTGCAATTTAATTTCTGATTCTGCTTTTTTAGCCATTTATCTCCCCCTTGGGTTATTTACCTATTAATTCTGCCTGTGTG
>JAUVJU010000119.1 GCA_030592285.1 Caldifarciminota bacterium | reverse complement strand
TGGTTATCAATTTTATAGTGGTGTTTACGCTGTATATAAACCATTACCAAATTTATGGATGCAAAGTTCAATAAACTATATAACATACTGGATTAATAATACAACTTTTAAAGATATTTTTAACGGAAAAAGAATAGAGGACAGTTATATAACTATATCACCATCTATCGGATATCATTTTTCAAGAAATCTTGAATTTGATATAAATAGTGAAATCGTATATTTGAAAAGTCTGGGAAAAGCATACAGGTATAGGATAAATCCTATTTTATCATATAATGTATCCCCAAAATCATGGATATATTTTGTATACACAAGAACCGAGGTATATGATTCCGATATAAGCAAATTTATAACATCCGATCAGGGAATCGCATTAAAAATAAGATATTTGTTGTATATATAAAACACAATATTGGGTGTAAATCTCGTAACTCGACAACTCTCCGAGCTTTGTTTCAAACAGGTCAGTGAATTTAAAATATCAACTAAATTTCCTGTATTTTATTTTTTCAGTACTTGTCCTTTTTAATGTATTATAATAATGAATAATTTAATCTATATTTTATACCATTTTAATGTTTTAATCGATAATATTAAAAATAAGAATCCTATTCCAAATACATATAATATACTAAAAAGAAATGAACCAAAATTAAGAGAACCAAAAAGCATTGTTCTTATTTGCTGTAATATTACGGTTGTTGGTAAGAATTTTGAGATTGATTGAATCCAATTGGGAACATTTTGTATGTTATAGAATATAGGCGTACCAATCATAAAAATAAAAAATATAGGACCTACAATCATAGTAATTGTGTCTTTATTAGGTACAATTACACCAATATAACTTCCCAAAGATGATAATGCAAAAACCAATGTACCAATTGCTACTAATAGTAGTGTTAATATTCCAATTGATACGCTTAATTTAAATAGCACTGCAAGTAAAATGAAGTAGATTAGACCTATTATTAATAATATTACGATATATTCTATTATATTCGAAATTATGTAACTAATTTTATTTATTGATGTAGTCATATATAATTCCAATGTGCCTTTTTCTTTATCCTTCTCTATATCTTCCGGAATAATGAACAGTAATAATTGAATCAAAATTAAAATGAAGAGTCCTGGCATTAATATCTCTTTAATATAATTTGTTTCTTTATGAATGTTTCTATGAATAACTATATTCGTTATTTTATTAAAATAAATATCATTAAATTCAAACAGATCAAGTTTTACTAAAGAAGGTATAATTCTATTAGATGAATTGGATATAATATCTAATTTAAATGGATTTTCTCCAATATTAATAATAACATCAGATTTATCATTAGATATTGAAAGCTTATCCTTATTAGAAAAGTAATTTTTCATTTCATTAATGTATCTTGGAGACACCTGATCTGATGCCTTTATATTAACTTTATAATTGAGATTTATTAGTGAGGGATTATAAAACAATCTTCCACCAATTAAAGCAATTAATGGTATGCTTATAACCATAAGCCATTTTATTTTCTCATTTTTCATTTCAACTACATATGATAATAATAGTGTATAAATATGTTTTAATGTATTCATTCCCATCTCCTTTACTTATTGAGTTATATCAATAAATATATCTTCCAAACTTTTCTCATCGATTCTTAAGTTGTTAGTTAATATATTATTCTCATATAAAAACCTAATTAATTTTTGCATAAATCCGGTTGAATCATTTCTATTAATATTAATAATAACATTATTATTCTGTATTTCATAAGATATATAATTTTGAATATTTAGGAAATCTGTTAAAAGATTATTATTGTTAGTTTCGATAGATATCTGTTGTTTATCACTATTTAATTGTTTTACTTCATCAGGAGATTTACAGGCTATTAAATTTCCTTTTTTTAAAATTCCTATCCTATTACATAATATTTCCGCCTCATTAATATAATTTGTATTTATAATAATCGTTGTACCTTCATTATTCAATAATTTTAATATCATTCTTATATCTCTTCTACCTTTAGGATCCACACCCAAAGATGGTTCATCTACGAATAATATTTCTGGTTTATGTATAATACTCGTAGCAAGGATTAACCTTTTTTTCAACCCTCCTGACAATTGATTAACATATTTATTTTTATGTTCCGATAGACCTGTTTTATTCGCTACTTCTTCAACTCTATTTTTAAGTTTCCCTCCCCAAATATTATGGCAATGTCCGAAAAATATAAGATATTCTTTTACAGTTAATTTTCTCTTGTATATGTCGCTTTCTTGAGGTGCAAAACCGATATCATCTTTTACTTTATAGAGTATTTTGTCTATATCAATTCCTTTAATAAATATTTTCCCACTTGTTGGTCTCAATATTCCATCTAACATACTAATGGTTGTTGTTTTACCAGCTCCATTTGGTCCCAATAATCCAAATATTTCTCCTTTCTCAATTTCTAAATTCAAAGAATTAACTGCAACATTTTCCTTATATTTTTTTGTTAGCTTTTCAGCAATAATAAGTAAATCGGACATTTATATCTCCTCTTACAAGTTATTTTTTTTAAAACACTCTTTCCCTTATATTTTTCTAATATTAATATTCCTAAATATTGTACGAATCCTTCCTCAAACCATAATGGCAGTTTTATTTTATTTAAGAATATATGTGATAACTCATGTATAATTAATAAATCCAATTTATAATATATCACTGAATTACCATTTTTATGATATTTCATAAAATCACTAAATTCATTTAATTCAAATAATATAAGTGATTCATGCGCAGTTCCCATATTAATTTCTTTATACCCTTTATCTCTTTCATAAAATATTATATTTAGTGTATTAAATTGAACATTAATATTTAATGTAGATTTAATTTCTTCATATGCCCATAATATTTTATTTTTAGCAAACTCAATGAATATACCTGAATTCCATGGCTGAATATTGGGATATTTAACAAAACATTTTTTATTTGTATCTCTATCAATTATAAAATCATAATCTAAATTACCCATTAAATTTCCTCTTTGATTAATTTACCATATTTCATTATATTTCTCAGTCAACAATTTAAACCTTCTATAATTTATTAATAATAACATAATATAAAAGATAATTGATAATGTAAACAATAATAATTTTGATTTATATAATAAAATTATAGATATTCCAAATATACAATATATTAAAATGTTATTAAGAATAAAAAAGTAATAATATTTCCCAAGTTTTGATATATGATTTAAGATCTCATAAATAGAATAATTATATGTAGTTGATACTGTTAATATAATATATGTAAATATACTTAATATACTAAATGTAATATTACAATAATATATTAACATAAGTAATGGAAAGAATGCTGATATAAAACGGATTAAAACATTAAATAACATTTTCGAATATGAATACTCTCTAATATTTATTGGCAGATATCTTATTAATAAATCTTCTTTGTATTCGAGAAAGAAAGCATCACTTATAAAATTTAATAACATCAATATAATAATCCATTTATTTACATTAAAACTATGAGTTTTAAACAGGAAATAAACCGGAATAATAAGCAAATATAAAAAATAATTAGCTAAATGTGATTTGAATTCAATATATATATCTTTTTTAAACTGTGCCTTTATAATCCTAAAAGAATTATTTCTATCTAATTTTTTAACTAAAATATTCATAATGATTTTTCAAAATATATAATTATTCCTTTTGAGTAAATAAAACAAAGAATAAAAACCTATCCCTGAAACAAATATTAAACAACTAAATATAAATATAATGTTGTTAAATGAAATTATATTAAATAGTATTGTTTTAAATATCTCCCCAATAAACAGGAACAGCTTTATAAAAATATCATAATACAATAAAAACAACAAAACAAATACAAAAGATAAAATGAAATATATCTTTTTATTGTATTCTCTTTTATTTATATATTGACAGCTTATGTTTAAAATTAAATATGGCGATAATATTATTATAGATACCCAAAACAAAATAAAAATTATTATCAATATATATTTTACAATGTTTATTTTATCAATAACAGATATCCAGGGTATAAATATCGAAATAAATATTATAGTTATAATAGTAATATTGAGCAATAAATCTACTATTATATACTTAGATAACGGAATGGGCATAAACTTAACAATAGCACATTCATCCCTGAATGTGCTATAAAATACTAATCCTAAAGAAAATATCAAATATGATCCCATTGCTATAAAAACATTCAAATTCATAACAATGCTATTTAAGCTGATATTCTTTAATAAAAAAACATTCAAGGATATATAGTATGCTAATATTATTAAAAAATACATTGATAATACTTTAATAAGATTTGAAGTTCTGCCACCGAAATATTTTGCATATCTCATTGATAATATATTTATTATAATATCTTTGAATGTCACTTTATGATTCACCACATATCTTGATAAAAATATCTTCAACATTATCGATTTTATATTTGGTTTCAAGATTTGGTAAATAGTCATATTCTACAATATGCTTATTATGCAAAAACGCAATCTTCGTGCATAATCCCTCTGCTATTTCAGCAATATGAGTTGATAATAAAATCAGCTTGTTATTTTCTTTTAGTTTTTTTAAATATTCTTTTATTTTTTTTACCATAGGTATATCCAATCCGCTGAATGGCTCGTCTAATATAAGAATTTCGGGATTATGAATTAATGCCATTGCAAACATTGTTTTTTGTATAGTCCCTTTTGAACATTTTTTTAACGGAATATTCTGGAAAGCAGATAAATTAAAAAGATCTAACATTTTTTCCATTTGATCTATTTTTTTATTTTTATCACAACTATATACATCATACACAAATTCGAGATGTTGAATTGGATTAAGGAATTTGTAATATGTTTGTATTTCCGGAACAACCCCCATTATTTGTTTTGAATTTATCAAATTATCCACTATGTTTTTATTATTAATGTAAATGTTTCCTTTCTGTGGTTTGATTAAACCACAAATATGATTGATTAATGTTGTTTTGCCAGCACCATTTAATCCTAATAAACCAATAATTTCTCCTGAATCTAAGGTTATATTAATATCGTTTAATATCTCTTTATTACCATAGTGTTTATATAATTTACTAATTTCTATCACTCTTCCTCCCTATAAATGCATAATGGAAATGGACTTTTAATGTTTTTAGTATAGGAATATGCAATTGCTCGACAACCGCCACCACAATAATTTCTCAATTTGCATGTTGAACATCCCTCTATTTTATCAACTGTTAAATCCCTAAATTCTTGTAAAACATCCGAATAATTCCATATGTTTAACAAATCGTCATTCAATATGTTTCCCAATATAAATTTAGGATCAATGAAACCGGTACATGGGTACATTTCTCCATTATTTTCTATATGAAGATTTTCAACACCAACAAGACAATAATGGTCTCTATATTCAGGAACATTGTTTTTCGATGTTGAGTATAATTGAGGAAATCCCTCTCCAAATAAAACTTTCATTTTTGAAAGCTTTAGCGCTGAAACGGTTTTATAAATTATACCGTATTCCTCCTGTCCAATAAGAATATCTTTATTTCTTATAGCATTCCCTGCCAGTAAAAGTGGTTCTATTCGCTGAAAATTAATCCCTAATTTATCCAAATAATTTGCTAACTCCTTTATTCCATAAAAATTATCTTTCCATATAACTGTTCTTACTATCGGAATAATACCATAATCTAACAAAAATTCAATGCCCTTTATCGTTTTTTTAAATGCTCCTTTCATTCCTCGTAATGACAATCTCTTGTTTTTACAGAATTAGGGGCAAATATCCCCTACGATTCCCCGAATTTTCGATTTACGGTATACGCTCTCGTTAGCCCCCTTTATGTTTCTTCCACTTGAAAATAATTTAGTTATAGTTTAGAATGATTTTTTGATATAGGAGGAGGTATTCTATGAAATTAGTCCTAAATCGGATATACAACGGTTT
>JAUVJU010000007.1 GCA_030592285.1 Caldifarciminota bacterium | reverse complement strand
TTTACTTGTGTGACGGAGTAGAAAAGATTAGGATAAAAGGAAAAGAAAAGAAAAATAAGAAATAAAAAAATATCAAGATTGATTTGCGTTTAACATATTTTTTGAATTACTCAAAATATGTAATCCTCAAATTATTCCTGCTCAATACATTCCTTAGATTATTCGGAATGTACCTTTACTTGTGTGACGGAGCAAGGGTAGGCATTACTATATATCATAAAAAGAGGACATATATTTATAGTAATTTAAGGGGACATTTTTTATTGGTAACAACACAATAACAAATCAAGACTTGACAAAGACACAATAAATATTATGATAAAGGAAAATAAATTAAAATAAACCACTTTGGAGGACTCATGAAAAAGATTCTTTTTATTACCATTTTACTTGCTTTTACAATATCAGTATTCGCCGCACCATCAATATACACAACAAGCGGAGCATTACACGCTATTACTGCAATTGACAAAGCATCAAGATTAACTTTGTCACTTCATTCATTTGCTACTTCCCGTGATTTCTCTTCTCCATATGTTCTTGCAAGCGGAGATACTACAATGGCATGGGATACTTATGCAATGGGAGATGTAAATTTTGGTATTGCTTATACCTTTACTAAATGGTTAGAATTATCTGTTTCTGGGAAAGCATTAATTGATGCAATAAAATTGGATCCCGACGCAAGCGAAAGAATAAAAGGAAATTATGCTAGTTATGGACTGGGAGATACATATATAGGAGTGAAACTAACATCAAATGGACTTTTTGGTTCTACAGATGCTGCAGATATTGGGGCTTATGGTTTCTATTCAATAAATACAGGCAAAATTCCACTTCCTGGCTATGCTTCTGCTTCATTTAATACAATTACTTACAATAAAAAATCAGGTGGAATATTTCGTTTCTTTACAAGTAATAGCAGGGATTTTGGAGTAATAGGACTTCTTTCCATAAAAACAAAAACGCAAGTTCCTATGATGATTAATCTAAATGGCGGATATGTTAAAAGAATGTTTAATACAAAGATATCTGTTGCTAATTATTATGTTTACAATGCATCATTTTCTGTTGAGTTTGGAACATTTGTTCCCTTTATTGAAGTTTATGGAAATAAATTTAAAAACACCAATTATTTTGAAAATAAATATATTCTTTTTGCTGCCGGCGGTGTTAGATTTGATACTCCTGCCGGACTTGTTATTGACATTGGTTCTGATTTTAGAGTCACCCACCTTGCAAACACCCTTCCAGACACAATGTTTACAGATCCATACTATATAACTCTTGGCTATGGTGCAATACCTGAGTGGCGAATTCATTTGGGTTTATCATATTATTATGATTTTATTAAAGATCTTAAATATGAAATTATTAAGGAAACTAAGAAGACAATGATAACTGGTAAAATTGTTGATGCATTAAGCGGTAAGCCATTAAGTGCACAATTAACCTTACCTGGATATAGTGAAGATGTTTCCATTGTTACTGATTCAACTGGTACATATTGTATTGAGGTCAGACCAGGAACAATTCGTATAAAAGTAACAAGAGAAGGATATAAATGGGTTGAAAAGGGCATTATACTGGAAAAGGGACAGACCAAGATTGTTGATTTTGTATTGAATCCTAAAAAGAAGGCAATTGGTACTATTACAGGAAAGGTTGTCAATAAATCCAATCAGGAAATTGTTATTGCAAGAATATCATTCCCAGGTACAGAAATTCCTGCATTTACTGTTGATGCAGGTACAGGTATTTACAGAATTGACCTGACTCCAGGTACCTACTCAATGGCAGCATCTTCAGATGGTTTTGTAGCATGGAGTCAACCCGTTGTTATTGAACAAGATAAAACATTGGTTCAAAATATTGAAATGCTTAAAAAGGGTGGAACTATAAATCTTGTTGGAATTTATTTTGATAGTGGAAAAGCATCCATAAAACCTTCTTCATACTATGCACTTGATCAGGCAGTACAAATGCTGATTCAGAATCCTAATGTAAAGATTGAAATTCAGGGACATACTGATTCCGTTGGAAATGTTTCTTCCAATCAATTGCTTTCACAAGCAAGAGCAGAAGCAGTAAGGAATTATCTTGTTGCTCATGGTATTGAAGCATGGAGAATTGTTGCTAAGGGCTATGGAGAAATCATGCCAATCGCACCTAATACTTCAAGAGATGGAAGGGCAAGAAATAGAAGAATTGAATTCTTGATACTTGGTGAATAAAAGAAACGAAGACAAGCAAGAAAAGCAATATATTCTTCAAATTATTTGGAATCAATACATTCTTCAAATTATTCAGAATGTACATCTGCGATAACCGCTTTGTATGCTTACTACTCGCAGTAGTTCATCCATTTACTTGTGTGACGGAGTAGAAAAAAAAAGTTAATTAATCATGATGAAAAGGCTCACACAATTACTCTGATGAACTCTGAGAGAAAATCGGGTTGTTTCTATGCTCATCAGAGCAATTGTCTTTACCTTTTTTAAAGATAAATATTAAGAACAGAAACGGACAAAGACAATCAATAAGTCAAATATATTCTTCAAATTACTCAGAATATATCTTTTCTGCGGAGAAGGACAAGAAAGAGGATGAGCATATTCATTGGATTACTCTTAACAGAAGCGGACAAGGACAATCAATATAATGAGCATCTGCGATACAGTTGGTATTTATTATACTCGCAGCAGCTCATTTATTTGGTTGTGTGAGGTAGCTGAAGAAATAAAAGTTCTTCGTAACATATTCCTCAGATTATTCGGAATATGCAACTGCGATTTTTGATTATTTGTAAATTCATTATGTTTGTAGTGGTGGGTTCAAAACCCACCTATCAATCCGTTTACTTGTGTGACGGAGTGGAAAAGAAAAGTTAATTAATCATGATGAAAAGGCTCACACAATTACTCTTGGGGTTCCATAAGAAATTATTTTGCTTAACATATTCCTCAAATTATTCGGAATATATCTTCAAATTACTCAGAATATGCAACAGAGCAATTGTCTTTACCTTTCCAACATATAAGAAAATGGACAAAATGGACAACCGTCCCTAAATTCTCTTTATAAACTCAATACACTTAACAAGCGAACCAATTGATATTAAGTCGGTTTTGGAAACCATATTATATGCAGGTCCATGACCAGGAGAAACCCTTAAAAAGGGTAAGCCCGCTGTTATATTAATCCCCGTATTGAATGCTAACATTTTAAATGGAATCAATGCTTGATCATGAGAAGGACAAAGGTAGATATCTGTTTTATTTCTATACTCAGGCAAAAAAGCAGTGTCAGATGAAATTGGGCCATTTATGAGAAAATCGTTCCTTAATTTCTCTATGGTATTTTTAAATATATTATCACTATTGCTTAATAAATCTCCGTCTGAACAATGTGGATTAATACATACAAAAGTGATTCTTGGCTTTTTACTAAGAAATTCTAAATAAAAATCATTCACTTTTTTTAATATCCCTTTAATCAAATCCTCATTTATATTAGCAATAACTTTATCAATGGGAATATGAGTGGTTAACGGACAAACAGAAATAATGCTTGAGTAAAGGATCATTGCAATATTAGAATTAAATTCTTTTCCTAAATATTCTGTATGTCCGGAAAATCCATCTATGTGCTTATTAATATAATTCTTATTAACAGGCAGCGTTATAAGTTTTTTATATAGAGATGGTTTTTTCTTTAACAATCTCACTGCTTCCTGCAAAGAAATTGCAGCTGCAAGAGAGGTATCATCCTTTTCAGGATTACTGATAATTGCTTTTGATTTAAGACATTTTAAATTATTAGGGATCTCAATGTTCAGTAAATCAGAGTATATCTCCAATGTTTCATTATTAAAGCATAAATGAAACTCTATTTCCGGAAATTGTTTTACTGATTCTAATAGAATATAGGGATTAATACCGGCAAAATCGCCGGCAGTAATTAATACCGGGTTATCCATCCATTCTCTTTATATACATATTTGCCCGTTCATTCTTAATAATTTCTTTTATTTTCTTTTCAATTTGCTTCCCTTCAAGAATACTTCTTATAAATGGTTTTACGTCTTCAAAGGAACTCTCATACCCACCCTCTTTATTTCTTACCATAAATAATTCATATCCAAAATCGCTATTCATTATTGATGAGACCTTATCATTTTCAAGATTTTCAAGCATTTTCTTTATTTCACCCTCTATTGATGTAATTGGAATTCGTCCTACAAATCCACCCTTTATCCCAGTTGCATAATCATCAGAATACTTCTGAGCTGCCTCCTCAAAACTTAAATTTCCATTCTCAATTAAATTCTTCACTTCTTTTGTTTTACTTTTTATTCTTATTGAGTCATCTCTATCAATATTGAATTTAACAACAATCTGTCTATATTCTATCCCTTCATTATCTGCATTCTCAATTTTAATAATATGAAAGCCCTCTCTGGATTGGGTGTAAATTAGTGTGTCTGATTCTTTAAATGTGTAAAGAAATGTTACCATTTCATGGCTTATATCTCCATATCTTATATATTTTATAAGACCACCACTGTATTTAGAAGATTCATCATCAGAGTATTGTTTTGCTACTTCTGAAAAAGGAGAGCCGCTTTTTAATGATCTAACAAGTGCATCTACTTTCTGCATTACCGACATAAGATTCATTGAATCCGGCTGAATAACAAAAGCAATGTGATAGAGATCCAGTGTTATTGGAATATAGAAAGAGTCCCTGTTTTCTTCATAATAATCGTCAATTTCACTATTATTTATTTTTAGAGTTATCATTTTTTTATAAAGAACCTGCTGTTTAATAAAAGACAATTCTCTCTGTTTAAAGTAGAAATATTCTAACTCTTTCTCATTTACATTATTTGCTTTTAAAAACTCCTCATATGCATTTGCATCTGGAAAACTTGATTTTAATGTTTCATTAATATACTTTTTTACATTCATATATATTGATGAAGAGTCAATCTTTATGCTTTCTTCCCGTGAAATTTGGTACAATATCTTTTCATCTATTAATGATTCAATAAAGTGATTCTTCAATGAATCCTTAATATGGTCAGAGTAAAAAGGGGATGATTCAATAATATCAATCCCCTTATTAATCTCACTTTGAAGTATTGGAGTTTCATTTATTACAACAGCAATCCTCTCTAGCAGTATATCCTCTGCATACAAACCAATAAAGATAAATACAATAAGAAATACTAAATTAATTTTGATCAAAGTATTCAATGTTAGCCTCTTGTCTTAATTTATCAATATATTCCTGAAATTTTATATTTCTTTTCTGCTGATAAACAACACTTAATATTAATTGTCTTAATTGAGTGTAGCTACTATTTGAAGGAATAACATCCATAATTTTTATAATAGCATATGCACCCTGCATTGTTTGTATTGGTTCAGAAAATTCACCCTTCTTTTTCAAATTAAAACCAATTGAATCAAGAACAGGATATCCCATCATTGTCCAATCTTTAAAGGAAAAATATTTTTCAATAACACCGCCATTTTTTCCTGTAATAGTATCTATTGAAAACTCCTTTGCAGTGTTTCTAAATGATTTTCTTCCTCTTTTTATTAAATCATGAAGAGAATCAGCAAATGATTTTCCAAATTGTGGATGAATAAAGATTACAGCAAATTTTCTACTCTCATCAAATTTCTTTTTATTTAACTGATAGTATCCCTGTAATTCATTTTCAGCAGGGGTTGGAACCATTTCCTGCAATTTTTTTTCCAAAAATTTGTTAGCAATAGCAAGTCGCTTTTGTAATTCAAGTTGATTAACAAATATTGTATCATTCATTACATCTGATTCAAGTGCCTCATTATATATAAGGAAATTGTTTATCAATTCATCTAATAGGATTTGTTTCTGTTGCTCATCAATCATATTGATGTCACCAAACAAGCCAATTAGATCATCTGTAATGTATTCATTGTTGACTTTTATGATCTTTTTGCCTGATTGTGTAAATTTGCTTTTTTTCTCTGTACAGGATGATAGGGTTAAAATAATTGCTAATAATGATACAATTAAAATTCTAAACTTGGTATTCATTTAAGCTCCTTATTTGTTATTAAACATTTCTTTAATCATTTTATCAAAATTCTTTTCATATACTTCTACTCCCAGAAGTTCTTTTGTCTTTTCAAATTCTTCATTAACTTTTAATGTAATAATATGTCTTATATATTCATTTTTAATTTGATTTTTAATTCTGTCAAAGTTCTTCATTTGGGGTTTTCGTATCTCCATAACTTTAATAATATTATAACCATAACTATTTTTAAAGATTTCTGAAACCATCCCTGCTTCTCCAAGCATCATACCTTGCTCATAGTAACCTAGTGTATCATCTTCAGTTTTTCTATAATATGCTGGTTTAGAAAATTCTTTTGGTTTCAATGTTGAATAAATTCTTGAAAATTCTTTAAATGGTTTATTACTTGTTTTCAAAGAGTCATCAATAATCTTTATTACATTACTGTCAGGATTAGAGATAATAAAAATCCCTACTTTGCCTTTTTCCATAAACTTCTCTGAAAAATCTGTATAAAAAACATTGAGAACACTATCGCTGGGATTGGTTTCTTTTCTAATACTCTTTGCAAATTCCTGTTCACTTATTATTGCAAGTTTAAGGAAAATTTCCTTTTTAGTTTCATTATTCAGATGCCCTCCCATTCTCTTTCCTCTGTTATAGAGAGATAGGAAAAACATTGTTCTATCCATATAATTATTAAATGCCTCTTCTGTTGTATTTGGAATAGGTCCGAATTCATACTCCTTATTACATTTATACAAATCATCATATGTCCATGTACCCATTGCTGAATGAACAAGTGGTAAATTTCTGATTGCCCATTCAAGTGAGTCCGGATCTATATACAGAATTTTATCATCTGTGTTTGCAAGAAATATTTTAATGTTTTCTGTATATGGTTTCCAATGAATAAGTTTTTCAAGATACTTCATTGATTCCTGTTCAAGTTTCTTTCTTTTCTCTCCAATCATTTTCTGTTTCAGATCTTCCTTATCTTTATCATAATTTTCAAGTGTTTTGAATTCTCTTTTATTAACAATGATAATATGATACCCGAATGTGCTTTTAACTGGTTTTCCGATTATGCCTGGCTTTTGATTTAAACAGGCATTTTCAAATTCAATTATAAATGTACTACCTGGAAAAGGTTTCATTTTTCCTTCATTATCTTTTGTATTGGTATCCGTTGAATGTTTTTTTGCTAATAATCCAAATTTATATGGTTCTTTTTTCAATACTTTATAAATACTATCGGCAAGTTTCTTATTATCAACAAGAATATGTTGCGTCCCAAATGTAGTATTTAATCTTTTGTATTTTTCAAGAACCTCTTTTTCAGGAACATTTTCATTTTTTGTTACAAGGTCTTTATAAACCACTTGAACTAATGATGCATTTATTGATTTATCATAGGATTTCTCAATCACTTTTCTTAAATCATCATCTAATAAACCCATTTCAAGAATTGCCATTTGTTTCATAGTGTTTTCTAAAATAACATCAGCTTTTTCTTTCCATATGGTAATATCATCAGTTGCTTTTACTCCAGTGAAAATTCTTTGAAACTGGCTTTTATAAAAATACCTATTCCCCACTTTTGCAATAGGATAATCATCCATATTGGAACAACCCATGATCATTAAAAAAATTAATATTAGAAACAGCACTTTACTGTATTTCATTAAACCTCCTGTTTTATTTAAGAATGTTATATTATCAAATTATATAATAGATTTCAAGAGTTTTGTTATAAATTTGCTATTATTTTGGTTACTAGTTTTTAATATTATTCCAAATGGATTTTCATATTTTATCTTAAAAGAGCCTTCTATCTTCATTAATAGTTGATTTATAACTGCTTTTGATGGCGTATAATTAGCAAAAAACTCTATTTTTAAATTATTATTAACAATGGAAATTTTAGATATTTTTGCTTTTTTACACATAATCTTAATTTTCTGAAGCAAAAAGATATTATTTATTTCTTCTGGTATTTTTCCATATCTATCTCTGAATTTCAATTTCTCTTTAGAAAATTGTGATAATTTTGTTATTTTTGTTATTTCCCTATAAAGTTTTGTTTTTCCTCTTACTGTTAATGGAAAATCATTTGGTATATATGTTTTTAAATCTATGTTTATTGTTGGTTCAATAATATATGGTTTTCTAATTCCCTTCAATTCATCAATGGCTGTTCTAAGCATTTTATAATACATTGTAAATCCAACAATTCCAATATTCCCATGCTGATTTATTCCAAGCAAATTGCCTGCTCCTCTTATTTCCAAGTCCTTTAATGCCAATTTCATACCTGCTCCAAGTGAAGGAAATGATTTGAATGCAGATAATCTTAATCGGGCATTTTTTGTAAGAATATTATTTTTGGGTATTATTACATAACAAAACGCATCATTATGAGAACGGCCAATCCTTCCCCTTAATTGGTGAAGCTGGGCAATTCCGAATCTGTCTCCCTGATTTATAAACATTGTGTTTGTATTTGGATTATCTATCCCTGATTCAATAATTGCAGTTGAAAGCAATAGATCAAATTTGTTTTCCCAAAAATCAATCATTGTTTTTTCAAGATGCGATGAAGGTAATTTTGCATGAACAGTAACTATTTTCATCTCAGGAACATTTTTTTTTAATTTTTCTTCAATATCTTTTAGGGAATCAATCCGATTATGTACAAAATATATTTGCCCACCTCTATTTATTTCATTAATTATTGCATTTCTAATTATATTATCATCCCAGTTAATAATATCTGTTTTTACCGGTTTTCTACCTATAGGGGGAGTATTGATATTTGAAATATCCTTTATACCGGAAAACACCATTTCCAGAGTTCTTGGTATTGGTGTTGCTGACATATACAGTATATCAATATTTCTCTTTATTTCCTTAAATTTATCTTTTTGTCTAACACCAAATCTATGTTCCTCATCTATTATCACTAATCCCAAATCATTGTATTCCATCTTTTCAGATAATAAGGTATGTGTTCCAATAATAACATCAATATCACCATTTTTGAGTTTTTCAATAATTCCTTTTCTTTCCTTTGTAGTTCTAAACCTTGAAAGCATTTCAACAGATATACTATATTCCTTAAATCTTTCTTTCAAAGTTCTGTAATGCTGTTCTGCTAAAATTGTTGTTGGAACTATGAAGACCGATTGTTTTAAATCATTTGCTGCCTTGAATATTGCCCTTGCAGCAACCTCTGTTTTTCCATATCCAACCTCACCGCATACAAGTCTCTCCATTGCATGATTATTCATCATATCTTTTTTCACATCTTCTATTGCAGAAATTTGACCAATAGTTTCCTGATAATGGAATTTTTCTTCCATTTCTATCTGCATTTTATTATCATCAGGAAAAGAATAGCCCTTAATCATTTGTCTTTCAGCATATATTCTAATCAACTCCCCTGCGATTTCTTTAAGAGATATTTTTATACCCTCTTTTCTCTTTTTAAAAACCTCTTTTGATAAAGGTGATAATTTTACATTGCTTGTCTTTACAGCATAATATTTATCAACTAAATGCATGCTTTCAATTGGTACAAATAATTTATCATTATTGTGATAAAATATTTTAAGACAATCTGTATATCTATTTCCAAGATTAATTCTCTCAATTCCGGCAAACCTGCCTATTCCATATTCCTGATGAACAACAAGATCTCCTGGTTCAAGTTCTTCAATATCATCAAGTGCAGTAATAGGAAGTTCATCATAATCATTATTAATGATAATCCTTTCTTTTCCAAAAATATCATAATCATTTAAATATATTGATCTATTATCTTTGTCAATAAAATTGGCATAAAGCAGTCCATGATACAATTCAACCTTATCTTGAAATAGTATTTTTATTCTCTGTGCTTCATATTCATTTGTTGAAAAAACATTGATTTTATAATCCAAATATTTATTTAAAAGATTACGGAATTCATTAAGAACATTACTAGGAAATACAAGGTTTTCGTATTTTCTATTATTAATATTACTTTTCAATAATATATCATTAATATTATATATAGTAAAATCCTTAAAGAATGCTTCAAATGATTCTTTTTCATTTGTACAAGGCATTGCAATAATATATTTTTTTATTTCAGTAATTGATGTTTGATTTTCAATATTAAATATTCTGATACTCTCAATATTATCTCCCATTAACTCAATCCTTACCGGTTCTCCAAGAAAACCATATATGTCTATGATAAAACCCCTTATTGCATATTCCCCTCTTTCATAAACATTTTCATTTCTTATAAAACCTTTATTATCAAGTAGGTCAATGAGCATTTTTATATCTATTTCCAGATCCCTTTCTAATATTAATCCTGTTTTTTTCATGCTGTTAAAAATGGGGAATTTTATTTTTGTAATATCTTCAGTTGTAATAAGTGATTTTTTACTATCAACCAATAATTTCAATATATCATTCCTCTTTATATCATCATCTGGATCAAACATTATATATTCATTATCAAACATACTAATTGATGTATAAAATGCATATAATTCATTAATATCATTTAAAATAATTACCTGTCTTTTATCTTTCTTTCTTTTGGAAATACATAAAAAAGGCAGCATTCCAATAGGAGCATTTTCCAAAGGAATTTGCTTAATAAGATTTTTTTTTAATTCATTTGGTTTTTTCATCTTGACTTTTCTCTGTTTTAAATTACAGTACTAAATATGAAAACTAAATTATTATTACTCATCTTAATATCTATATTTATAGTTTCAGGATGTTTTTTGTCAAGCCCTGCCTCATATTCATTTATTGATCATAATGGAATTGATTTTTCAACAATGTCTTATAACAATAAAATTGATATCTCTCTTGTTAATTATTATCCCTTAACAGGAAATATAAGCGATTCATGCTATTACTTTTTGGTAAAAAGTGATCCTCAAAACGCCAATATAAAAGATCTTGGTTTTGAGACATTTAATTATATTGACAGAATTACTGCAAATTTTCCATGGGATACAATACCTCCATCTGTTGAATGTGAGCATCTTTATATTGTTAGATGTTTAGATGGCTTTGTTAAATTTAAAATTGTATCCATTATAGATGGTCAAAATTATTATAATACAGAAATTCGGATATTTTACGAATTTACCTCTGATTCTACATTCTAATTAACAAAAAAGTTAAAAATGAGAAAACTCATTTTTGTGATTGTCTTTATAATACTATCTTTTATTGTTTCAGCAGAATATCTAATAATTGCCAGGAATACAGAAATAGATTATGAAAATTTGAATCTTTATCATTATGATGTATTTAATGAAACAGGGAAATTAATAATAATGAAATAAAAAAAGGGGCTTAAAAGCCCCTTTTTTATATTGGTTTAATACCACTGATATTCTATATAATCATCAGAATCTGTAAACATCCATTTATTAGGATCATACTCTTCTCCGCCAATATCATTTCCATTATTATCAAGCATCCAGCCTGCATCATCTTTTGTTTCCTTTTTAACAATTATCATCAATTCTCTGCTTACCTTATCATAGTTGACAAGTGAATAGAGACATCCTTCTGTATCATCTGATAATATAATATCTCCTGGAATATAATATGCTTCGCCGCCTGACATATAATATACAAAGATATTACTATTTGTCATTGTTGTAATATCCAGTGTATCATCAAAGAATATTTCAACATAATCAGGATTAACTATTACATTATTAACATGTAATGGAGTATCATCTTCTGCAGGATCATTGTCTTCTGTCATAAACCAGAATACAAAATTCTCTGGCTCATCTGTTGTGTATTCCTCATTATAAGGAACCATAACATTACCAAATGAATCTACAATATTTTCACATTCAATCTCTACATAAAACATGGATAAATCATCAACATCATCTATCAAGAAGATATATGTTGAATGACTAGCGTCTATGGATATTAATGTGTCATTTGGGACGCTCGATCCATCTTCATTATATAAATTTACATGATTAACTACACTTGCGGAATCCATTGTTTTATCAAAAAAAAGCCTGAAATCCGATGTTGTCGGTTCCTGCCATATAGGACCAAACATCCAAAGCTTTGGATGTTCATAATCATTGTCTGTTACACCAATGCCTGTTGTATATTCAATAAGAATATCATCAAATGGTGAGCCATCTTCAATGCCATTGCCATTTCCATCAAGAAAATCACCATTTTCACCAACAACATTATCTGCCATAATTCTTATCATATATGCACCATCATCATCAAATGTAGCAAATATTTTTACTCTGTTAAACTCTTTCTGATATTCTATTGTTTCATCCTCAATGCCTGCTGCATTGTTCTCTTCTGTGAGTTCAAAATTTGTAAATGATACAACACCTGATGCAAAATATTTATCAAATGTAATATAAATTGTATGCTGTATGCCACTTTCATCAGCATCCTGATCCCATAGGTTTGTTCCATCATTAGGATCAACATCTGTCATATGCATTACATTTAAAGCTGTTGTATTTGCCTCAAGATCATTTATAATTGGAATTGTCTCAGCAGGAGTAAATGTGCATCCTGCAAAAAACAATAGAATAATTGGAATTATTAAAAATAATTTCTTCATAATTATCTCCTTAGAATTTTGCATTTGCGGATATTTCCCAGCCGGACAAATCAGTCAGATCAGAAAATGCCATTATATCAACCCAGAAATTTTCACTAATTGTCCATCCCAGTCCATAGTAATAATTTGTTCTCTTTGTAAAGCCATGATATGTTTCTTCATAATCATCTCTCCATGATGGATCCTCAATAATATATTCTGCAAAAGTACCATCACCAAATGTGATTATTCCTTCTTCTGGTGCATAAGCAGAAAACTTCTCACTATGGAATGAATTATTCCATGTTAATGATGTATTGGCTCCCAATCTGAAACAAAGTGCATTATTTGCAAAAAACTCAACACCAACAGGTAGACTAATGCTATGTGTTACAACATTGTCAATTTCTTCTACTGCATATGAACCTGTTTCAACAGAAGTATAATCACCGGCATCAGCAATACCATTACCATCATCGTATGTTTGCGTATATGTTGTTTCATAGTTAAGCATAAGCAATGTATCGCCTGCACTCATTGAGAATCGTGCGGCACCGCCAAACCATACTTTTTCAGTTTTCTTAATATACTTAACGCCAATACTCGTTCTATGCATTCCTGTTTCCATATATGTTCCAAGTGTATCATGTGTTGAGATGTGTTCATCTTCCTGATATGTCCAGTTATCTATTGCTGTTGGTCCTGTCTCAAATAAATAGGAAATACCATCTTCATAATATCTTTCTGTTCTTGGTCCCATTGCATAGGAATAATTTACATTAAATATACCGCAATACTCTTCCTTATCCTGCTTCACCACTAAATCACCGCCAATTACATTTGTATTTGCAATAAATTCCTCTTGCCATTGGTCAATAGTATTAATATAAGATGTTGTAGTTGCACCTGGAGCAAAATCCTCATTAATCGTATCTACTCCAAGCCATTGCTCATGATCAACTGAAGGTGCATAGTAAAGATTGAATCCCATGAGCATATCACTTACAGGTTGATAAAATGAAAGTAAGAATGTTTGATAAATATCATTATTATCCCATATCAAATTATCACTTTCATAATAATCAAGAAGTTCTTCACCTGTTTCTACATTATACTCATTATACTGCTCTGTTGTATTCCAATCAAATTCAAGTTTGGTTGAATTTCTAAAATATGAAAAACCTACACGCATTGTTTCTTTGCTGCCATAAGCAATGCCTGCATATGTTTCTTCAAAAGAAATTACACCCAAATCATCATCATAAATGCTGTCTAAATAGTGAAAATCATATTCTGTATTTCCAATAATGTCTTCATAATAATTTTCAACATATGTTCCTTTCCAATGATCCATTTCATTTCTTGATGCATGAAGTACAGCAAAATGAATTTCATTATAATTGAATTTCGTTCCAATAAGATAATCATCTGAAGCGGCAGGGTCAAGCAAAAATTCCTGCGCACCATCAAAGTTAGAAAGGTTTGTGTAAATATTAAATCCTTCAACGGTTACCATTTCACCTGGTATCAAAATATACTCAATGTCACCATTGAGGATACCGGCTGTTGAGACAAACCTGAAAGATTCAAAGTGTGCAAACATACTTACAGAGAATACAATCACTGTTAGCATTATTAATGTTTTTTTCAAATTCATAACTCCTCCTTTAAATTTGAAATTTGTTTTCTTCATCATTAAATACAATTGTGTTTTCAAGTACCTCCTTTTTTAATTTTATTAATTATATATGATAAGTATATATATTGTCAAGCATTATTATTAATATTGATTTATAAAGTTAAATATATATACTATCATTATATGAATAGAAATACTTTAAATATAATTTTGCTTTTCTTAATAGTTTTATTTAATTCTTGTTTTTCAAATAGCTACTCCTTATCATTTGATGGTAAAAAAGATATATTTATTAATGATAATAAACACTTTTTTCCTATTGGCTGGTATCTTACAAATAAAAAAAATATTATAAATACAATTATTGAGAATAAATCATATTCTGGTTTTACTGATCCATTTTTGGATTATTATAATACTTTTCTGATTTATTCGGGAAATCATTATAATAAAGAAAATTCACATCTTGATCTGGATATTAAAAAAATTCATTCATATCTTAATAATGCTGTGGGAAATAAATTTTTCATAGTATCTCTTCCCAGATACTCAACATTGTATAGAACACTTTTTTTAACTACCTCAAAAGAAAAAAAGGAATTGGTAAATGAATATGCTAACTATTATATTGCTGACAATTTTCTGAATAAAATTAATAGTACAGAAAAACTCTATTTGTATAAAAATGAAAAAGAACCTGTTTCATATATTTATGATTTTAGTGAATTTGATGATTATTTCTGTATTCTCAATGTAGAAAAGTATTTCTTTACATATAAATATAATGCTTCAATTTACAGAAATGCTGATATCTTAAATTTCTCCCTAAAAACACTTTCATATTCTTCAGATGTACTGATTAAAATTTTACTTGAAAATGATCATTCTAAAAAGGCACTATGGATTTGCTCTTCAAACACATTTTCAGTAAACAGTAATGTTAATAATGTATTAGGCAATCCGGATAGTGTTATTATAATTGAAGCAGATATTAATAAATGGAATGCCTTTTCAATTGATATTTCTAAAATCATTAATAAGGAACCTGATATGATCATTACGGGCTTAACAATTATTGGAAAGAATATTTTATTAGGACCAATATCTTTTCTTATGGATAGTGAAAAAAGTATAAAAATTATTGATTATATTGTTAGCGAATTAAAGGATTATAATAATATTCTTGGTTTTTATACTGTGGATGAATTGGAATATAAGGAAATACTAAATTCAGAAAAATGGGCATATTTCATTAATGGAAAGAGAGATTCAGGTTTAAAGAATGGAAAAATTCTAGATTTAATAATTAAAGAAAATGAAATAATCAAACAATATGGCTTTACTCCATTCAATCTATCTACTGCAGGATACTCACAGAATGATAAGTTTTTTATGAATGAAAATGATTATGATGAACTGCGAAAACCCATTTATTTCTTTGATACATATTCTTATAAGGATGATTATATAAATGCTTTAATTGAATCCAAAAAAAGAGCTGTTAATCTTGGATCGGGACTTATAATCGTCAATGATGCATATTCAAATAAAAACCGAAAAGCACTTTCATTTTACTTAACTAAATTTAAGTTCTTCTCATCATTAATATTTGGAGCAAATGGAATGCTTTTCTATTCATATAGTAGTCCTGTTACAGGCAATCATGAGGAATTTGAAAGTGATGCAAACAAACAAAATGTTGGTCAATTATCTGAATTTTTCTATAAATATGGTCTTAATGATATGTATCTTCATTATCATAGATCATTTATCAATAATGAATTAAATATTGGTTCTCTTATAATGAACGATTCTCTTGGCAGAGTATGTTTTTTATATACAAATATTAGGGGACATGAAAATTACTATAATCCCTGTTCAACAAAGGAAATGATATTAGCATTTGAAAATGATAATATTGAAATCAGTGAGATTAAAAGGATTCTTGGGGATAAAGAATATTTTATAATAGATATTTCTCCTTATTCAGAAAATAAATCTTTCCCAAAAAATGGTTTTTCTTTTTTTTCAGAATATAATTATGTTTCAAAAGAGAATGTAACAGAAGTTCTAAATTCCTCACCTTTCAATATACTGTTTCATCCTTATGATATTAGAATCATAATGTTCATTCCTGCGGATTTTAATGATAATTATTCATATTTTGATTATAGTTATTATGATAATTTCCAGATCAATATACTTTACCCACAATTAATAAAGAATAATCATTTGGATATTAATTACAACAATCAAAAAACATCAAAAACTCTTATTACATCAATTTCCCATCTTCCATGCTTCAAAAACAATCATTTTGTTAAAGCAAAACTCCATTTACAAGGCAATATCAATAATCTAATTATCAATTATATAACAATTGAGAATATTAAAAAAGAAGAAACTTATTCTAAAATCCAGTATTAAATGGGTTTAGATTAAAATTCCTGCTGACACAAATTAATATTCTTTTTCTTCCCAAGTTCAAAACCAGCTTCCAATGCATCTAAATTCATGTTTAAAAAATCCTTGGGAACCCTTTTTTTAACCGCTTTTCTTGCACAGTCCTCTGAAAAGAATCCACCCAAAGTTGTTATAAGCCCTACTCCAATAATGTTTGCAACTAAGCCAGTTTTGAATTTATTTAAAGCAGTTCTTGTTATGGGAAAAGGTAAATATCTTGATTTTAATTTATCGTATTCTTTAACATGATACTCATCAAGTATGATTATACCTTTTTCTTTTAATGCTCTATGATAAACTTTATATGCCTCTTGTGAAAGACATAAAAGTATATCTGCCGAACCGATCTCTACTGTATATATATTCCCATCATCAATAATAACATCTGATTTTGACAATTCACCCCTTGCTGCTGCACCATAAATTTGTGTCTGAACAATATTATATCCCTTATATATTCCTGCTGCCTCTGCTACAATTTTAGATGCAAGCATTATTCCCTGTCCACCAGAGCCGGCAAATCTTATTTCTACTCTTAGCATTATTTCCTCCCTTTTGCTTTATTAATCACTCTTTTGGTGTATGTTTCAACATATTCATCCCTTTTTTCTTCAATAAATATGCCAATAGGGAATTTCCCTTGCTTTTCATTTTCAGACATTGTTTCATACTTTTTTATTGAGACCGTTTGATTTGCAATATAATCTAAATTTTCCCATGGCTTTTTCATTTTATTTCTTCTTCCCAGTTGTGTAGGACAGGTTGTTAAAACATCAACAACAGAAAAGCCCTTGTGATCTATTGCTTTTTGAAGAATTTTGTCCAACTGTAGCACATGGAATGCATCGCCTCTTGCAACAAAGGAAGCCCCTGCAGCAGATGCTAATTTAACAACATCAAAGGAAGGATCACAGTTTCCATAGGGTGTTGTACTTGCAATAAATCCATCAGGTGTAGTTGGTGAAAATTGTCCACCTGTCATTCCATAGATTGAATTGTTATAAATAATTGCAGTTATATCAATATTCCTTCTGCATGCATGAATGAAGTGATTCCCTCCTATTGCTAAGGCATCTCCATCTCCCAGTACATTTATTACTTTAAGTTTTGGTTTTGCCATTTTAATACCTGTAGAAAAGGTTAAAGATCTTCCATGAGTGGTATGAAGAGTATTAAAATCAAGATATCCAGGAGTTCTTCCAGAACAACCAATACCTGATACAAAAGCAATATTGTTTTTATCAAGTTTTAAATTACTAATTGCTCTTACAATGGATGCCGTTATAATTCCATGCCCGCAACCAGGACACCAGATATGCGGCAATTTCTCTGTTCTCATATAATCAAATATATTTTCATTATACATGCATAACCCCCTTTAATTTTGTAAGAATTTCTGATGGGGAAATCAGTTCTCCATTTGCTTTGTTTAAATGATACACATTAACATTTTTTCCATATAAAGAAGACCTCACTTCATGACACATCTGCCCCATGTTCATTTCAGGAACAAGAAAATGTTTACATTTCTTTGCAAATCTTCTCATTCGTTTATTATTAAAGGGCCATAGCGTTATTGGATTATACAGTCCTGCCTTAATGCCCACTTTTCTTGCATCCTTGACTGCCTTCATTGCACTTCTTGCAACAGAACCATAGGCAATAATAATTATTTCTGCATCATCTGTCATATATTTTTCATAAAAACTAAAATATTTAAGTTTTGATTCAATTTTTTCAATCAATCTTTCCTGAAGATCCTGCACTATTCTTGCTTTCATTGATGGAAAACCCGTTTCATCATGGGTAAGCCCTGTAATGTGGAATCTATAACCCTCTCCATATGGAGCAAGCGGCGGAACTGATCCAAAGGCTACATTGTAGGGATTATATTTCTCCGGTCTAACGGATGGTTTAATGCGGTTTTTTATTCTATAATGAGAATTGCTAAATATCTCTACCTTTTCACTCATATGTGCAATAACCTCATCTATGAGAACTATAACAGGGGTTCTATACTGCTCGGCAAGATTGAATGCTTTTATTGTATATTCAAATGATTCTACAACAGAACTTGGACAAAGAACAATAATTGAATGATCTCCGTGCGTACCCCATTTTGCCTGCATTACATCGGATTGGGCTGGATAGGTAGGCATACCTGTAGATGGTCCCCCTCTCATAACATTTATTATTACAACAGGTATTTCTGTCATAATGGCAAATCCAATATGTTCCTGTTTTAATGAAAAACCAGGACCGCTTGTTGCAGTCAATGCCTTTGCTCCTGTTAAAGATGCACCTATTGCAGCACCCATTCCGGCAATCTCATCTTCCATTTGAATGAATTTTCCTCCATTCATTGGCAATAATCTAGCCATTTCCTCAGCAATTTCAGATGAAGGGGTTATTGGATAACCACTATAGAAATTACAGCCAGCAACAATTGCACCTTTTGCTATTGCTTCATTACCACTTAAAAGTTCCAATTTGCTCATTTCTTCTCCTAAGTATTAAATATTGATTTTCCATTTATATCAATTCCCACTATTAGTGGAAATTTTGAGATCTCTGTTCTATAAACTGCTTCAGTGCCTAATTCATTATATAAAACTGATTCCATTTTTTTTATATGACTGCCATACAATGCTCCACAGCCCCCTGTTGCTAAAAGATATATTGCTTTGAATCTCTTATGCTGCACTATTTCTCTTTCGCCTTTTCCAATTGTTGCAATAACTCCATTACTAAAAAGTTTATCAAGAAACACTTCCATTCTTTTTGATGTTGTTGGACCACATGAAAAATATCCCTTTTCATTGGATAGAGATGGTCCTGCATGGTAAATCACTTTTCCTTTAAGAAATTTTGGGAATCTTTTTTCCTTTATAATACGAGTTAATGCCCTATCTCTTGCAGTATAAATAGTCCCTGAAAGTAAAATTGTATCTCCTGCTCTTACATCCATTAATTCATCAGTATTGGTTTCAATGCTTATTTGTTTCATAATACTACACTTCTTACTCTTTCCTGAAAACAATTAAACGCAATAGAGAGAGGTAAACATGCAATATGTGAAGGAAGGATCTTTACTCTGCAATCAATAATGGTATCACCAAAATTAAAACCCTGAATACCTATTTTCAATTTTTTTGATTTTTTCATTACAGTATTGCTAATCAATTTTTCTTCTTTTATCCTATTATGATTAAATTTCCCTGATAATGCCATTTTGGAGTATAGAGCTGCATTCTCAATTGAACTGCCAATACCAGCTCCAATAATATATGGCGGACATGCTTTTGATGATGCATTCTCAATTGCATTAATAATTTCATCTGCAATCTGAATAGGTGTTGATGAAGGATTCATCATTCTTAATGAAGATACATTCTCAGATCCGCCGCCCTTTGCCATAATTGTGATTCGTACCTTTTTTCTTTTTGAATTTATTATATGAATAACAGGATTATTTGGAAGGATCTGCCTTTTTTCTGAAAACGGATTTTTTACAATTGAAAATCTCATTCCACTTTCAATTGATATTTTTTTCATTGCCTTAATAGCCGCTTTTTCTAAATTACCTTTTATACAGGTATTCTCAGGTAATTCAATAAAAACTACCGGTATGCCTGTATCCTGACATAATGGTGTTTTTCTCTTTGCAGCAATCTCTGCATTATCTTTTATGTTTTTTAATATTATTTGTTTTTGGGGATCTGATACCTTAATCTTCTCAAAATATCTAATAATATCCTTGTTTTGGTAAATGTTTATATGAGAATAGTTTTGTGCAATTATCTCGGATATATATTCCGAGTCAATTGTTTTCACTTTATTTTTTCTTTTTACCCTTTTTTTGTAACTTTTTTATTATTTGCATCAGGAAAATCACATGCTTCAACCTGTATTGCAAAATCTGGACACCTTAATTCACATAAATGACAGCCAATACAATCAGCCGGTCTTTTTGCCACTACTTTATTATCATGATTCATTTCAAGAACATTTTTCGGACAATAATGAACACAGATCCCACAACCCTTACATAGATTTTTGTGAATCTTGTGTACAAACCCTTTTTTTGTCATAATTTCTCCAATTACAATTATTTGAATATAATAGTATTTTAAAATTTAATGTCAAGTAGTTAAATAATTAATGTGTTGTTACCATAAAAAAATGTCCCTTCTAATACACATAAGAATACAAATAGCGGAGGAGGACCATTCGACAAGCTCATGACAAACAAGAAAGAGGATGAGCATCTGCACATTCGCCCTGTTTGCTACATACAATGTGTAGTTTACTTGTGTAACGGAGTAGAAAAGATAAACAGAAGAAAGGAAAGAAATAAAGGTTTTTCGTAATATATTCCTCGAATTACTCGGAATCAATACATCTTTTTTCTACAGAGAAAGACAACCAATATAATCAATACATTCTTCGAATTACTCAGAATGTACATCTGTGATACAATTGGTACTTACTATACTCACAGCAGCTCATTTATTTGGTTGTGTGACGGAGTGGGAAAAAGAAAAAGATAAGAAATAAAAGCTTTTCGTAATATATTCCTCGAATTACTCCTGCTCAATACATTCCTCAGATTATTCGGAATGTACCTTTACTTGTGTGACAGAGTAGAAAAGATAAAGATTAAAGATAAAAAGAAAAAAAGGAAAAAAGGAAAAAAGATAAGAAATAAAAGTTTTTCGTAATATATTCCTCAGATTGACCTGCTCAACATATTCTTCAAATTATTCAGAATATGCCCCTATAAAAAAAGGACATTTATTTATTGGTAACAACACATATTTAAGATTTTACTTGATAAGTATAAATTTTTATGCTTTAATTAATAATTAAATAATAAGTGAGGTATAATGGAAAGAAAAGACATTATTGATGCATTAGCAAGAGTTATTGATCCTGAGATAGGAATGGATATTCTCACCCTTGGATTAATATATAAGGTGGAATGTAATGATAAGAATGAGGTTAATATTGATATGACCTTAACTTTTTCCGGATGTCCACTGGCAGATATGATGCAAAATATGGCAAAGGAAGGAGTAGAATCAATTGAAGGGGTTAAGAGTGTAAAAATAAATCTTGTATTTGAACCAAAATGGAATCAAACAATGATATCTGAGGATAATTATAAAAAGTTGCTTGAGCAGTAATATATGAAAGCAAAAAAGAATTTTTATTTTTGTATTTTTCTTTTACTTCTGATAATAATTATTCTACTCTGGATTGTAAAACCATTAACCTATTTTTCAAAAAAGCAATTTTCTTCCAATGCAAAATATGTATCATTAACAATGGAGACCAATAAGAAAATCAATAATTATAAGGATCAACACGGTTCTTTTCCCATTTCACTTAATGCAATAATGCATTTAAAATCCGATTCGCTTGAAAAAATATTTAATTACAGGAATTTTGGCAATGATTATTTATTAACAACATTAATTCCAATAAATGATTCAGTATTGCTCATTTCAAAAGATACTTTAAGGAAAAAATTATTTAATGAATAGAACATGGGTTGAGATCAATATTGATAATTTATTGTTTAATTTGGAGAATATTAAGAAAAAAATTCCTAATAATACACAAATAATTGCTGCAGTTAAGGCAAATGCATATGGGCATGACAGTATTGAGATCTCAAAAGTTCTTGAAAAATATATTTCAATGTTTGGCGTTGCCTCTGTGGATGAAGCAATTGAACTAAGATCACATGCAATTAATATTCCTATTCTAATTTTATCACC
Source organism: Caldifarciminota bacterium (assembly GCA_030592285.1). Taxonomy (GTDB): domain Bacteria; phylum Hydrothermota; class 32-111; order 32-111; family 32-111; genus JAUVJU01. Next base: position 12,493 of record JAUVJU010000007.1, on the reverse strand, counting down.
AACAATATTTTCTGATATTGATAAGGTTATTGATTATAATTTAATACCAAATATAAATTCTTATGATTATGCTTTAGCTTTAAATAATAAGTGTAAGCACAAAAATATTATTGCTCCTGTTCATATTGAAATTGATACAGGTATGAACAGAACGGGAATTGACTATAAAATTGCTGTTAATGAGATTAAGAAAATAGCCCTTTTGGATAATATTAAAATTGAAGGGCTTTTTTCTCATTTTGCTGAGGCAGAAAAAATTGATGGATTTACTATTGAACAAAAGCAAAGATTTGATATAATTATAAATAGGTTAAAAGAAGATAAAGTTTCTTATAAGTATGCACATTTTGCAAATTCAGCAGCGATTGTCAACCATGAGAATACAAACTACGATTTTGTAAGACCAGGAATTATGCTTTATGGAATTCATACATCAGATGATTTGAAAGATAAAATTGAATTAAGACCGGTAATGAGTATGAAGTCCAGAATATGTCAAATTAGAGTCATTGACAAAGGAGATACTGTCAGTTATACAAGATCCTTTACGGCTCCTAAAAGAATGCGTGTTGCCACAGTACTTATTGGCTATGGAGATGGCTATCCGCGTCTTTTATCTAATAAAGTAAAAATGTATATTAAAAATAGAGAAGTACCTGTTATTGGGAATATCTGCATGGATCTTTCGGTTATTGATATATCCGAATTTAATGAAAACGAAATACAAGTTAATGATGAAATTGAGATTTTTGGTGATCATATTAATATTAGTGAACTTTCTGAAATTTCAGGAATGATAAATTATGAACTTCTTACAGGGATTGGACCAAGAGTACCTAGAATATTTGTTAAGAATAAAAAACCTTATATGAAAAAAAATATTATGTTTAACGCAAACAGGGGGACAAATGGACAATAAAAACACATTAACAATAATGGATGTTGTTAGCCCATTTTACACTCAGGCATTAATGCATCTTGGGGTAATGAAGTTACCCGATATGGACATTAAAACGGATTTGAATTTGGCAAAACAATCCATTGACCTAATTCGTTTTATTGAAACAAAAACAAAAAATAACCTTACAGAACAGGAAAGTAAAACAATACAGGATATATTAACTAATGCTCAAGTTCTTTTTGTAGAAACCGAAAAGAAAGAAAAGGAAATAAATAAGAAATCCAGTGAAAGGGAGGAAAAGTGAATAAGAAATATATCTTTTTGATAATTCTGCTCTTAATATGCTCTATGCTTATTGCACAGAAAATACATGTTGTTAAAAAGGGAGACACTTTATGGGATCTTGCAGGATACTATTATGATAATCCCTTTATTTGGAGAAATATCTATAATGCTAATCTTGATAAGATAGATGATCCACATTGGATTTATCCCGGACAGGAATTTATTATTCCTGATGTACCCGATGATATGGCAGAATATGTTCCTGAAGAAAAACCAGTTGATTATGATACGGAAAGAACTCCTGCTGAATTAATTGTTGAAAAAGAGGATGATGAAAAGGAATTCACCTATAAAAAAATGTTTGAAGATGAAGAGGTCTCAGAGATCAAGAAAATTAGAGAGGATATCAAGAAAATTGAGGAATCCAAGAGTTTAAGGATTAGTAATGCTATTGAATATGCTGTTGCCAAAAAATTTGCTTTTAGAGCGGGCTATATAACCCCTGATGATCCTGCAATAGGACACTTAGATAAATTATATAAAGGCAGCATGATTTACTCAAATAATGAAAAGGCATATATTAGATTAAATAATGATAATTATGGAAATATTATTGGAAAAAAGCTGATTATTTATAAATGGAATAATTCCGTAAGAACAGAAGATGGTGATAATCTTGGAAAACATGTTAATATTCTCGGAATTATTGAGATTGATGGCTTTGAGGATAATATTGCTTATGGAACAATTAAAGCAACTTATGGTTTTATTAGAAAAAATGATAAGGTTGCTTTTTACAATGTACCCATGATACCAATCAATAATTCCTATCTTAGGGAAACACATGATATTAGGGCATACTTTGTTGGTAAAGCAGATAAGAAAACAACTACAAATGATTTTAGCATTGTCTTCATTGATATTGGAAAGGAAAAGATGGTAAATCATGGTGATGTTTTCACTATTATCAGAAAAAATGAAACAGGTAATTACTTTGCAGCAGGAGCATTGCAGGTTCTTGTTCCTTATGATAATTATTCTACTGCAGCAATACTTACTATAAAAGGAAATACCGATCTTAGTCCAATGGAAGAGATCAGATTATCATATAGAAATAAAAGTGCATATTTGATAAATCAATATAAGAAAATTTCTGATATTACAAGTGATGTTACTGTAACAGAAACAGAAGAAGAAATTATTATAGAAGAAATAGTTGAAGAACCAATAATTGAAGAAATTATTGTTGAAGAAGAAATCATTATTGAGGAAGAAATAATAATTGAAGAGGATATCCCCGTTTTCATTGAAGAAACTGAAGAAGAAATTATTATTGAAGAAGATACCTATGAACCAGAGGTCTTTACAGAAGAAACGGAAACAATAATTGAAGAAGACATTGTTGAAGAAGATGAGATTATTATTTATGAAGAAGATGAAATTATTATTTATGAAGAAAGTGAAGAAATTATACTTGAAGAAGATGAAGAGGATTTTGTTGTTGAAGAAGAAGTAATATCGGAAACAGATGAGGGATTCATTATTGAAGAACAGCCATCTGATAGCATTCTTACGGATTCAATTATTGTTGAAGACGAAGATGAAATAATTATTGTTGAAGATGAAGACGAAATAATTATTATTGAATAATGACAAAGATCCGTCTTAAAGACCTTAAACGAAAGAAGAAAAATAATGAAAAGGCAGTTTTAATAACTGCCTATGATTACTCAACTGCTAAAATCCTAGATAAATGTAATGTTGATATTGTACTTATGGGGGATAGTTCTGCAATGGTAATGCTTGGGTATGAGTCAACAATTGAAATATCATTAAGTGAAATAATTATGTTATCAAAGGCAGTAAGGCGTGGATTAACAAATCCATATTTCATTGTAGATATGCCTTTTCTTTCATACCAGCCATCAGAAGAAGAAGCAATTAAGAATTGTGGGAAAGTTCTGAAAGAAACAAAATGTGATTGTGTTAAAATGGAAGGTGATCTTGATTTTATTGATATCATAAAATCAGTAATCAATGTTGGAATTCCTGTGTGTGGACATATTGGTATGACTCCCCAGAAATTCAAATTGTATAATGGATACCCAATCAAAGGCAAAACAGCAAAGGAAGCAAAAAATATTATTGAAAGTGCTATTGCTCTTGAGAATGCAGGAATAGTAATGCTTATTATTGAAAATATTCCTGATGAGATTAGTTCTTACATTACAAAAATACTTAAAATCCCTGTATACACAATTGGATCAGGAATTAATTGTGATGGACAGATTATTGTATATCACGATATTCTGGATTTATTTGAGGATTTCAAACCAAGATTTATAAAGATCTATGACCATATTGGTGAAAAAATCAAAAAGGCAGTAAATAAATATTCATTAGATGTTCAACAGGGAAAATTCCCGCAAAAAAGCAAAACCCCTCATCTAAAATTTAAAGAAAAACAAAAACTCCGCAAAATATTCCCCGATTTTTAATATTAAATGTTTTAAAAATTATAAAAAAACTTACTGTCAAGAATACGAAATTGTATTGCCTCTGCTAAATGCTCTTCTCTGATATTATTCTCCCTTTCCATATCTGAAATAGTTCTTGCAATCTTTATAACCTTATTTATTGACCGTGGAGAAAACCCATAATGATCCACTGCATTTTTCAATAATTGATTTGAATTATTGTCTAATTCACAATATTTCCGAATATATTTTGTGCTTAAATGACTGTTTCTTCTAATTAATTTAAATCTTTTATATCTTTCATTCTGGACACCAATCACTGTATTTACTCTATCTCTGATTAAAGTTGAATTTTCTGCGGCAGTATCGGTTTGCATTTTTGTATAATCAATTCTTGGCACTTCAATATGAATATCAATTCTATCCAGTATTGGTCCCGATATACGGGATACATATCTTTGAATATCATATGCACTGCATGTACAATTATGTTTTGGATCAGAATAATAACCGCATCTGCAGGGATTCATTGCAGCAATCAGATGAAATCTGGACGGATATGTAAAAGTATTTTGAGCTCTTGCAACAGTGACAAATCCATCTTCAAGCGGTTGTCTTAATGATTCAATAATATTCCTTGAAAATTCAGGAAACTCATCTAAAAATAAAACTCCATTATGTGCCAAAGATACTTCTCCTGGATGAGCATCCTTTCCTCCTCCTATTAAAGCAGCATCTGAAATTGTATGATGCGGAGAACGAAAAGTTCGTCTTCTCAAAAGTCCTTCATTACTTTTTATAAGTCCCCTTATACTATGGATCATTGTTGTTTCAATTGCCTCTTCCTCTGATAACATTGGTAAAATGGTCATAAATCGTTTTGCCAGCATGGTCTTTCCTGTTCCAGGAGATCCGATCATTAAAATATTATGTCCACCACAAGCAGCAATTTCCATTGCTCTTTTTGCAAGTTCAAGTCCCCTTACATCACTAAAATCACAATCATATTCATAGTCATCATCTTCCTGTTCATATTGATGAAAATTTGGTTCAATTTCTCCACTGAGAATTTCCAAAACCTCCTGAAGATTTTTAACGGGAATAATATTCATCTCACTAATAACCGATGCTTCATTACTATTTTCCTGTGGAACAATAGCTATTAATCCCTTTTTTCTGATTCCTGCAATTAATGGCAGCACACCCTTAACGGATCTAATTTCACCATTAAGTGCAAGTTCTCCCAAAATTATTGTATTTTTTAGATTTATTGTTAAGAATCCCGATGCTGCTATAATGCCTATTGCAATTGGAAGATCAAAAAAGGAACCCTCCTTTTTCATATCTGCAGGAGCAAGATTTACTGTAATGCGTTCAGAAGGAAAAGGAAGACCAATATTCTTTATTGCTGACCTTATTCTATCCTTTGATTCTTTTACTGATCGTTCAGGAAGACCAACAATACTAAATGATGGCATGCCATTCTGAATATCAACTTCAACATCAATATTGTATCCCTCAAGTCCTATTACTGCGGCTGATTTTTGTATTGATATCATAAATTTTCACCAACCTCTTTTTAATAACTGAGTTTGATAATTGAGAAACAATAGACGGAATTTTCTCAATATATTTATTAAGATCATTATCCTTATATGATTTAAGAAATCCTATAAATTTATAATATAATTTTGCATAATGAAGAATTCTATAGTTTTTATTAAGCATTTCTATATTTGATAAGTATAATTGCTTCATTGTTTCATATTCTATATTTCCACAATTCATTATAATATAATTATTTATTGTTCTATTATGATTGCTTGAATACAAATTCATATATTTCTTTCTATAATACTCTTTTGTTTTCTTTGATTTTGATTTTTCAATAAGATAGGTACATGATTCAGAGGCAAATGATTGCTTATTAAATTCTACAGCCATTTTAAATGCCTTTTTGTAATAGTATATGGACTTTTCTTCCTTTTTCCAATATGAGTAAAGCCGTCCCAAATTATTATATACCATTCTTAATCCAACTCTATCATTAATTCTAAGAGCAAGATTGGTTGCTTCTAATAAATTAAATTCAGCATCCTTAAATCTATTCATATCCATATACAATAAAGCAATGCCTGATTGGCTTCTTACTGAACCATAAATATCAGCATTAAAATGTTTTAGATTTATTGATTTTGAATAAAAATAATTTGCCTCGTCAAAATTTGCAAGATTGTACATAACAAATGCAATAACATCAAAATGTTTTGCATTATCCACCTGAATTCTTTTGGATAGATTTATAAGGCGATTATATTTTGTTACTGAAAATTGTTTACTTATAATTGCATTTTTCTGCTTCTCTATACGCTTTTCAAGAATATCATGCATTTGCCTTGATTTATTTAGTTTATTAACAATTTTATCAGGAGATGCCCCTCTGTCAAATAGTACTTTTGAAATATATCTATATGTTCTTGCTTTTTCAAGATATACATTTTTCATATTAATTACTTTATCAGTATACTTGAGTGTATTATTAGGATCTCCCATATGATACGATGCAGATGCAATATAATTGAGTACTTCTGCCTTAGTATCATCATTATCTGAATACTGTAAAAATTTCTTAAATATCTTTAATGCTTTTTTATATTGATTATTTCTTAAATAGATCTTCCCGCAATTATATCTAGCAATTGCTTTATCCTGCTTATTTTTCAATTTTGAAGCAGCTTTTTTTAGTAAAAATTCTGCTAATTCAATAGAAACATATTCTCTCTGTTCAACAAAATGTAATCCCTTTTCAAGATGAACATAACCGCTTTTATATAATTTTAGAAAAACATCCACAATCTCTGGATCAAACTGTGTACCACTATGTTTTTTTAATTCTTTTATTGCATATGCCTCACTTCTCATTTCCTTTATATAATTCCTGTCTGATGTCATTGCATCAAAAGCATCACATACAGCAATAATCCTTGAAAACAAAGGAATCTTCTTTTTCCTTAATCCATCAGGATATCCCTTGCCATCAAATCTTTCATGATGATGCCTAATTGTTTCCTGGATTCCCTTAACATATTTAAATGAACCCAAAAGATAGGCACCATAAACCGAATGTCTCTTCATTTCTGCAAATTCATATCTATTTAATTTTTTACCGCTTTTAAGAATATTTATTGGAACCTTCACTTTTCCTATATCATGCAGAATGGATGCAAGATAAAGTGTATCCATTTTGACATTGCTCAGTTCAAGCATCTTCCCTATACGCATTGAATATCTTCTAACCCTTTCTGAATGACCAAGAGTATATGCATCCCTTGAATCAATTACATCTGATAAATATTTTATTGTGTTAAGAAATAGTTCTTCATTTTCAAATGAACTTACTAATCTTTGTATACTTTTCATATATCTATTGTAATTATATAATGAGTATTGTCAAGATACTTTTCTTCTCCAAACATTTGACAAAAATAAAAATTATTTTTTTGATAAGTATATTTAAACTTTCTTTAGTTCTATTTGCATTTACACTTTTTTTTGAAAAGCAGATGAATATACTGCCCAGACAACAGTAAGATATGCAATAGTTCTAATTACAATAAGAATAACTCTCCATGATTCATGCAATCCAAAAAGAGTTACAATATGTGAAATTCCAAACAATCCAAATGCAATAGCAATAAAAAGTGGAATAGAACTTTCCATCTTATTCCTTCCAATAAAACCAAGAACAGTAATAACAATACATAAAATAATGTTAACAACATTAATAGGATCAAATACAAAATTCATCAAAACCTCCAATTATTTAAATAAAGAAATCAACAAAATCAACAAGCGTCCCTAAAATAAAAAAAAGCCGGCAACGTCCTACTCTCCCACACAGTTGCCCATGCAGTACCATCGGCGATGAGGGGCTTAACTTCCGTGTTCGGAATGGGAACGGGTGTGGCCCCCTCTCAATAGTTACCGGCAATAATATAAATATTAAAGACATAATAATTTGCGAAAAGATAACTTAAGGATTAAGACTCTTGGCGAATTAGTACTGCTCAGCTGAACACATTACTATGCTTACACTTGCAGCCTATCAACCTAGTAGTCTACTAGGAGCCTTTGGTAGGCAAAAGCCTACAGTGAAGTCTTATCTTGGAATGGGCTTCCTGCTTAGATGCTTTCAGCAGTTATCCTTAACGAACGCTGCTACCCAACGATGCCACTGGCGTGACAATTGGTACACAGGAGGTTCGCCCGCTCCGGTCCTTTCGTACTAGGAGCAGATTTCCTCAGACTTCATACGCTCACGGAGGATACAGACCGAACTGTCTCACGACGTTCTGAACCCAGCTCGCGTGCCACTTTAATGGGCGAACAGACCAACCCTTGGGACCTTCTCCAGCCCCAGGATGTGACGAGCCGACATCGAGGTGCCAAACCTCCCCGTCGATGTGGACTCTTGGGGGAGATAAGCCTGTTATCCCCGGAGTACCTTTTATCCGTTGAGCGACGGCCCTTCCACTCGGAACCGCCGGATCACTAAGACCAACTTTCGTTCCTGTTCGACCTGTCGGTCTCACAGTCAGGCTTCCTTATGCCTTTACACTCTACATGCGATTACCAACCGCATTGAGGAAACCATTGCGCTCCTCCGTTACTCTTTTGGAGGAGACCGCCCCAGTCAAACTGCCCACCAGACATTGTTCCTGTCCCAGATTCATGGGTACAGGTTAGAATTCCAATAAAACCAGGGTGGTATTTCACTGATGGCTCCACCAGGACTAGCGTCCCAGCTTCAAAGCCTCCCACCTATGCTACACAAGCTTTACCAAAACCCAGTGTCAAGCTACAGTAAAGGTTCACGGGGTCTTTTTGTCCTTCCGCGAGTAGACAGCATCTTCACTGCCAATTCAATGTTCGTCGAGCCCCTCGTTGAGACACTGCTCAGATCGTTACACCATTCGTGCAGGTCGGAACTTACCCGACAAGGAATTTCGCTACCTTAGGACCGTTATAGTTACGGCCGCCGTTTACCAGGGCTTCGATTCAGAGCTTCGGCTAATAAATTAACCTAACCCCTCCTCTTAACCTTCCGGCACCGGGCAGGTGTCAGACTCTATACTTTGTCTTTCAACTTTGCAGAGTCCTGTGTTTTTGATAAACAGTCGCCTGAGCCATTTCTCTGCGCCCCGACTCAGCTCCGAGAGCAAGTCTCTTCACCAAATCGGGTCCCCCATCTCCCGAAGTTACGGGGGTAAATTGCCGAGTTCCTTAACGAGGGATCACTCGAGCACCTTAGGATTTTCTCCTTACCCACCTGTGTCGGTTTTCGGTACGGACACCATTAATTCTCCTTAGTGGCTTTTCCAGTCAGCATGGGATCAATCACTTCGCTCATAATGAGCTCGCTATCACCTCTCAGAGTAACAAGGTCGTGGATTTGCCTGCGACCTTCTCCTACGGGCTTAGCCCCACATATCCATCAGTGGGTAGACCTACCCTTCTGCGCCCCCACATCGTAATAACGACTTAATGGTGGTACAGGAATATTAACCTGTTGTCCATCGACTACGCCTTTCGACCTCGCCTTAGGACCCGACTAACCCTGGGAGGATTAACCTTCCCCAGGAAACCTTGGGTTTTCGGTGAGCGGGTTTCTCGCCCGCTTTATCACTACTCATACCGGCATTCTCACTTCCATAAACTCCACGGCCCTTTTCAATACCGCTTCAAGGTCAATGGAACGCTCTCCTACCATCCATAAATGGATCCGCAGCTTCGGTAACAAACTTAGCCCCGTTAAATTTTCGGCGCAAAACCACTCGACCAGTGAGCTATTACGCACTCTTTAAATGTATGGCTGCCTCTAAGCCAACATCCTGGTTGTCTGGGTAATTTCACATCCTTTCCCACTTAGTTTGTATTTTGGGACCTTAGCCGACGGTCTGGGTTGTTTCCCTCTCGGCAATGAAACTTATCTCTCACTGCCTGACTCCCGAGCTCTAGAGTATTGGGATTCGTAGTTTGATAGGGGTTGGTACGTTTGTGACGCCCTATCCCTTTCAGAGCTCTACCCCCAATACTAAACACTCGAGGCTAGCCCTAAAGCTATTTCGGAGAGAACCAGCTATCACCAGGTTTGTTTAGCCTTTCACTCCAATCCACAGGTCATCCAAGCAATTTTAAAGTTACATTGGTTCGGACCTCCATCTCGTGTTACCGAGACTTCATCCTGCCCATGGATAGATCACCTGGCTTCGGGTCTGCTCCATGCTACTAAACGCCCTATTCAGACTCGCTTTCGCTACGGCTCCGCGATTACCTTCGCTTAACCTTGCAACATAGAACAACTCGCCGGTCCATTATGCAAAAGGTACGCTGTCGGGCATATTCAGGCAAGCCTGAATGTAGCCCTTCAACTGCTTGTAGATATATGGTTTCAGATTCTATTTCACTCCCCGCCAGGGGTTCTTTTCACCTTTCCCTCACGGTACTTGTTCACTATCGGTCACAGATGAGTATTTAGCCTTGGGAGGTGGTCCTCCCAGATTCCCACAGAATTTCTCGTGCTCCGTGGTACTTGGGGACACCAAAAGAGGTTATTTGTTTTTCGCATACGGGTCTTTCACCCTCTATGGATTGACATTCCAGACAATTCTGCTAAACAAATAATTTGTAACCTCTTAACTTCACTACAATTAGTTAATTGGGCCCCGCAACACCCGCTGTACAACGGTTGTAGCCTTACATACAGCTAGGTTTAGGCTGTTCCCCTTTCGCTCACCACTACTTGGGGAATCACTTTTGTTTTCTTGTCCTCCGGGTACTGAGATGTTTCAGTTCTCCGGGTTAGCTTCTGCGGACTATGTATTCATCCGCAGATGATATTGTTTTACAATACCAGGTTCCCCCATTCGGAAATCCTCGGATCTAAGCTCGTTTGACAGCTCCCCGAGGCTTATCGCAGCCTACCACGCCCTTCATCGCCTATCTGTGCCAAGGCATTCACCATATACCCTTAATATCTTAATCCAAAAGATGCCTTCTCGCAAATTATTAATGTCAAAGATCATTTCAAAAGATCCTCTAATTAAAGAGGATAGATAATATAGCAAACTTTTCTAATTCTGTCAAGACCAAGTTTGCTTTTTTCTTAAAAAAAGTGGAGGTAAGCGGACTTGAACCGCTGACCCCCTGCTTGCAAAGCAGGTGCTCTCCCAGCTGAGCTATACCCCCTTAATATTCAAAACCATTATAGGAAACACCAAATCTGATTTCTGAATCAGCAAGTGTATTGCCTGACAAAATAAATGGAATAGATAAAATGTTTTTTCCAAAACCAAAATCAATTATAAAATTATTATATTTTAATCTTGTTCCTAATAAATAATCCCATGAAAAAGATGTTTCATTTTTTTGAGGATTAAGACTAGGAGATAATTCTTCTATTGAATTTATCCATTGTCCTTTTACTCCAAATTGAAGACTAATATGTCTATTAATGAATACATCAAATCCAAAATTTGTTTCAGGAAAAATAGTAACTGTTTGTCTATTTTTTGAATCAGATCCATTATAGTATCTCAAACTATCAAAAAGAACTGTATTAACATAATTAATTCCTACATAGGAATTAATATAATTAAAAGTTTCCAGACATAATAATAATCCAATTTCTAAAGAATCTTTTTTACTAAAATAATTATCTGTCTGATCATTTTCAGTCAATATATAAGAACATGGCTGTGATGAGTAATGTGCAAAAACCTGAATATTATTTCCACTTATATTTTGAATCACTCTACCATTCACTGAATAGCCAATATTGTTTTCTGATTCTACTGTTTTAATATAATCCTCGTAATTTCCTGATCTTAAAATAATTTCCGGACTTATTTCAGCAATTATATTTCCAGGCAATTGAACAGAAAATGAAGGATTTAATTGTATTTGTGAAAAATCAGCATTAATATTATCATATACCGAAAGATCATCAACAGTATAATCCTTAACCATAAAGCCCTTTGCTCCAATTGCAATATTTACCTTTCCAATTTTTTTACCTGCAAATGTACCTATTATTATTGGATCAATTATTCTATTTGTGAATTGCTGCAAATATGACTGCAAATAATTATCTTCGCTCTTATAGATAAATAGTCCTATTCTTCCGTATTCTCCCTGTATGGATCCAATAAAATTTACATAATCTGATGAATAATCAAAAACTATTTCCTGTTTTAATCCAACATCATCAAGCATAACTGTAGGATAAACTGTAATTGAAGAGATGTCATATATTGAAAATGGATTTTGGTTTAATGTATTCCAGTATGTTCCGGAACCTACTATAAATAAATATAATGATAATAAAAATAAAATGAAAAATATTTTTTTGTAATTCATAATAATCTCCCTGCATCATTATAATTATGGTGGGCCTAGTTGGAGTTGAACCAACCACCTCACGCTTATCAGGCGTGCGCTCTAACCAACTGAGCTATAGGCCCGCCTATAAATAAAAAAAATGCACTACCACTTCACTTTTTGATTCCTTTAAAAGGAGGTGATCCAGCCGCACGTTCCCGTACGGCTACCTTGTTACGACTTCGCCCCAGTCATCGATTTCACCTTAGGCGTCACTCTTCCCGAGGGTTGAGGAAACGACTTAGGGTGCCACCGACTTCCATGGCGTGACGGGCGGTGTGTACAAGACCCGAGAACGTATTCACAGCAGCATGCTGATCTGCGATTACTAGCGATTCCAACTTCATGCAGTCGAGTTGCAGACTGCAATCCGAACTGAGGCCGACTTTTT
>JAUVJU010000115.1 GCA_030592285.1 Caldifarciminota bacterium | reverse complement strand
TCAAATCCCATTTGAATCCGTATGATGTATTCAGGATAAATTCATTATTTACCGGTGCTTTTCCTTCTCCTGCAAATACATTATAATATTCAGGACTCACTCTAATATTAATTATTGTATCCTCAGTAGTAAAATGAATATCCTTTAATGTATCATTACCTGTATAGGTTAATGAATATTCTGTTGCTGTAATTGTTGAATCCAAATCAATTGGTATAATGTTTTCATTGTAGGTCTGTATTTCAATTGATTTTATTAATGTATCCCCAGGTGTATTTATCCGAATATAATAACTGGAATCACTTTTCCATATATATATTCCTGACTCCTCTGTATCAATACTTGGAATGCCTTCTATTGGAATAACATCTTTTTGCTCTCTTGCATAAACAGGATTATTATCATTATCAACAATCTCTAATACAATATCGGAAATCTTATTTTGCAGTGTATAATTTATACACATTGTATCTCTGCTCTCTGATAATATATTAAATAATGTATCATCTCTCATTGGTGCTTTCCCAACACACATATTTTCAATATCCGGTATAATCACATTATAATTATTACTTACATATACTTCTCTTCCAAATGCAGATATTGTATCATTGCCTTCTTCAAATGATGCAAGTAAAATGGAATAAATTGTTTCATCTTGCATTGCTGTCTCTTGTGGAATAAATACTCCAAGTTTATTTATATATTCATTGAAGACAACCGATTCATTTTCATTACATGTTTCATCTCTATTTGAAACAGGAGTTATCATTCCTAATGTTTTCCATATATTCAAATCTACCTTTATCTGTGGAATTTCAGTCATTTCACCTACTTTCCAGTATAATGCATATTTATCAAATGGTTTCATATTTGACATATCAGGATCATTTGCAATCCCCTCTATAACATTTGCTATATCAACATATATTGTATCTCTGTCATTGGGCTTACTGATATAGGTGCCAATTGATTTCTTTATTATCTGTGCATATCCATAACTGATATTCCCAATAGTATCTGCTGCAATTTCCCTTGTACAATCCTTCGCAATTATTTCTATACTGTTTATTCCATTTGGTGCTTCAGATAAATCTATTGAAACTGATTTTAATATTGCTGTATCAATAGCGGAAAAATCAATATAAAAGGAATCCACAATTCTATCACCAAGTTTAATCTGGTATTTAACATTTCCTCTGTTTATGTCTGCATCATTCAATTCCGATGTTGTAAAATATAATACTGTTGTATTATTATCATCAATTATAAATGGTAAACATGCAGGATTCATTATTATCGGGGCTGTTCTATCAACCTTGAATTCATCATACAAAGTCCATATAGTATCATTCTCAACTTCATCAATACCTTTGAATTTAACTCTATACAAACCATCAGGAAGAAATACTCCTCCTCCGAATACCCCGCCATTTATCCACATTGTATTAGTATATATTGAATCTAATTTACCTGTATTATCATTAAATATATATGAATACCTTCCTGTGTCAGCATTAATCTCATTATATATTGACTGATTTGTTACAATATCCTCAAATATAAGTCTTATATATGCCTTCTCATTTACTTGAAAATACAAATCCTTCCCAAAATCATTTGAATTTAATACCATATCTTCAAAGTGTTTTATACTATCAATTTGAGGTGGAGTATTGTCAATATAAAAATCTAAATTGCTACATGTATCATTCCCTGCCTTATCATAAACATTTATTTGTATATTATACAATCCATCAGGATATACTGTCCAATCCTCTAATTCCCATTTTGCATATTGGTTTAATCCAAAAGATGCTTGGGGAAGTTCCAGAGAATCTATTTCATTTCCAATGGAATCCGAAATCATCATATTAATACTTTCAATATTTCTAAAGAAATATGTGAAATTATCTGTAGGATAATAAATGAATCGTGCAAATCCTTGCTTTCTCATTGAATATTTTTCACATTCATTATAATTACTCATTATTAAATTCGGATTTGTTGTATCAATATAAAATGTATTAGTTTCTATTACAGGAGAATCATTTATATCTAAATAATATTGTGAATAACAGGAATATTTTCCTTCCATAAAACTATCTAAATAAAGCGTGTCAAATATTGATGCTTCAATAGCCATAAGATTTGTACTTGAACTCTCAAAAAATAGAAATGTTGTATCCTGATAAATCGGTTCCCTTAAATATACAAAATGAGCAATGGAATCAACAATTAATGTGTCGCTTATTGTATCAGGGACAACTTCTCTTATAACACTGCTGAAATCATCAAAATCATTAAATATCTGTTTTCTTGATGGTGAATGTGTTATAATATCAGGAGCTAAAATATATATATTAACCGATGATTCATTCTTTTTTCCACTCACACTTGCACTAAATAGTGTTACCTCATTCATTCCTTTATCAAAAATATAATTTAAAGCACCATATAATATCATTGTATCATTATTTAAACCATATTTAATATTAATACTGTCAAATTCAGGTTCTCCTATAGAATATTTATTGTTTCCAAATTCAAAAGCATATTTGCGTCTGTTTGAAATCTTAAATTGATTTATTCCTTGTGACAAAAAATATTTATATAATCTCCCTGTTATTTCAATTGGTGAATTTGGCAATATAAAAGCATCTTTGGATTCATTATAATATTCATTATTCTCTGATTTATCATGTAAATCTATTGTAATTGTATCTGTTTCATCTTTAACAAATTTTAATTCATCAAGGGAAACTATTAAAGTGTCTTCAATTAAAGTGATTAGTGCATCAATCTGCCCATAACAAGCATTTGCTAAACTATTAGATCCAATAGTTCCCATGTGTGTAAATCTATTGTCAATGATTCTTTTTCTAACTGTAAATTCTTCTTCTTCATCTTTTAATAATTCATTAAAATAATTGAATGGGTCTTGCGATTCTATTGGTACAACAAAATCAGATGTACGTAGCCAATTCAGATACTCATTAAATGAATTATTTGCACTATGCATTTTAGCTAACGGTATTAATACTAATGGGGGCATACCTGATGTTGCTATAAAAGCAGCTGCATTAAGTGATGTTGATGCTGCGAATAATCCTATACCAAGATTGTTGAAAGTAGCATTGTGTTGTGAAGTAGTACCATATACATTATAATTTACTTTGCTTTGTATTTTTAAATTATTAGTATCAAGCAAATTTTTTATTGATGAATATCTTTCTGTCCCTGTATTTTTATTATTCTGTATTGCTTTATCATAAGGTTCCAAATCATAACAAGCATCCTCATAAATTAAATTAAATTTTTGCAGGTATTTTACTCCTGGTTGAACTACTCCAGTTAAAGATGTGGCAAAAACGCTACCTATAATATTTTCATTCCCTGTAGCATATTTAAAGAATGTAAGAATTTCGGGAATAGTCCATATACTAATAGGATACGTGGCATATATCAACCAATCAAATCCATTTATGAATTCCAATTTCCAAAAATATTCCCAATAACTTGAATCGCCTATCCCCCACCCACTAATATCATTATGGTTTGTAGGTGGACTGCCAAGATGCGGAGTATCAACAGTAATTATTTTATCAATGTGATCATATAGCCATGTATAATCTTTTCCTTCTTGAATCCCCTGATTATAAATATCTACTAACATCTGCCTGAGATTAACACCTCCATAACTATGAGCAATAAATATTACTTTTGAATCTCCTCTTAAATCGCTTTTTTCTAATGCTCTGCTACTCTCTCCGGGAAATTTTATAAATACATCATAAGCATACGCTTTTCCATCTCTTATAGATATTTGATATTTTGCTACTCCCTCTGTATAGTAGTTTATCAATGTTTCCTTTAATTTACATTTCAGCTCTGTTCCGCGACCTATCTGATATGCAAATGGATATTTCTCTTCTTCTCCTGAAAAATAATCGGAATTACTCATTGTTGAATCACTACTACCACTTGGAGGAAAATCAAACTCCATTGTTTCAATAAAGGCATTAATTACTAATGAATCCTCTACATCAATATCTATAAAATTTGGAATATACTTAAAACGCAAATTATCATTTTTCGTCCAGTAAATCGTTCCAGGATTATTTTTATTTAACTCATGCCAATAATTCAAAACATCTTCATTATATTCTAAACATCTATATGCAAGTTTGTCCTCTTCAATTCTCTTACATTCATTTCTGGATATGTAATTATCAGTATAATCGCCAATTTTATCAGGGACTGGTGATGTTGAAGTAGAATTAATTATTTTCGTTGAATCCGTACTACTGTTTATCACAGTTCCAAAGTTCCCTTCATTATAATGGTCAGCAGCATAACCATGAACTGCAATGATTGGGTACGGACGATATGGTTCACTAAATATCATTATTGATATAATGATTAATAATAATAAAAATAATATCTTTTTCATTTGTCTACTCCTTTATTCCCTCTTTTATCTTTAACAATAGATCATTGATTGGTGATAATTGATTCTTCTGTATGTTTTCCATTTAAATTTCGTCCCTGTCAAAAACTATCTCTTTAATTATAAAACCCGATATTGAATATATATCTATAGTACCTGTTGCTCCTCCTTCAGAATTATGACCATGTGCTCCTTTTACTCCATCCTGACTTAATACACCCATAAATCCATTTCTCATAGTTTTTTGCTCATAATCATTTATATCAATATATACTTTATTCCAAACATCATTTTGTGTTCTAACATCTATTGTAATTGTATCTTTTAAAATATCTCCATGAATCCCACCATCACTATAAATCATTTTCCCATCTATTGTGTCTCCCAATTCTACTAATATCGTCTCTACTCGTGTATTTAAATCTACCAATTTTATATTATTGATAAGTAATAGGTTGCGAGAATAGTCATAATCAAGAACATCAATAATTATTTCTGGAGTATATACTATTTCAGTTGATTGATTAACTATATTTAATTTTTTTATAAAATATTCTCCCTTCCTATATAGTGCTACTATATATTTGTTTTCTGATGATATTATCGGATGAATGAAATCTCCATATTCTTCCCATCCAGTAAATTCATCTTCTATCTTATATGTTTTTGCCCAATCACTAATCAATCTTAAACTATCTTTTATGGTTATTGTTATATCTTCTATATCTCCAATTGCATATTCACTTTCTTTCTTCCTCATTAATAATTCCTTCTCTCCTGTATTAACATTAATTCTCCATATCTCTCCTCCTCCCCATATATAATTTCTTGCTCCACCACCTATTGTTGTATAATCATCATATGCAGCAATTTTTGCATATATTAATATATGGTCATTATCTTCCCAGCATATACTATTATATCCTACCTCTCTTTCATATCCATCTATTAGTAAGGAACAACTATTCATTATTATCAAAATTATTATTCCGATAATCAATAATACTCTAATTGTTTTCATATTATTCTCCATTTTAATTCATTTTCCGTGTCATTGCGATACACCGTAGGTGAGGAAGTCGCAGATTCGCCGCGGTGAACAATCTCATCTATCCTGAGCAAAGTCGAAGGATTACCTGCATTCATTCCTGCCATGAATCTGCCTGCTCTGAGGGAACCCGAAGGGTCATTCCTGTGAAAACAGGAATCCAGTATTGTACTCTCTTTCATTTCATTCCATTCCTTTTTGTCTTACTTCAAGTATTGAATATATTACATTTTTCACTTTAAGTATATGCCATCTTATTTTAGAATTATAAATTTCTTCTTCATCAAATTATTTCTATTCATTAGAAAATATACTCCGCTTCTTTTAGGAGTAATTATTGTTGTACCTGTCTTTACATTAATATTCTCAATTATTCTGCCTGTTATATCCATAAGTTGATATTGCTGTGATACTCCTGCTTGATTATTTATATTTATTGAATTAAAAGTTGTTGTTATGGTAATTTCTTCTTGTTTAGTGAAAATCTGTTTATCTTCTATTCCTGTTGGATTAAATCCAAATATCTGTAATCCAAATCTACCTCTCAGTAAATTGCCACCTGAGAATCCTCCTCCTTGACTGATATATATATAATTATTATTTCTTACTATATCATCAGTATAATTGTTTATATTATATATTCCTTCCTCTATAGGATTCATTATATCTGTACAATCATATACATACATTTTATAAGGACTATTTACTATTTCAAATAAATAATCATTATAATATTCCATTATTATTCCAGAAGGTTCTGTTCTTATTACTCCAAGTGTTTTAATGCTATCTTTATTAGATACATCGTAATAGATGATTGTATCTCTTATTAATGTACTAATAAATGTATGATTATTATCTGATACAATATCTGTAAATGGAAAAGCTA
>JAUVJU010000060.1 GCA_030592285.1 Caldifarciminota bacterium | reverse complement strand
ATGAAAAAAATATTAATAGTATTTTTTATTCTAATTATTTCAATAATGAGTTTTTCAAACAATCTAAATACAACAAGTATTGATAAGATTAATAAATTGGAAAAAAATGATGACCTTTATTTTATTATAATGGGAGATAGTAGAAATAGAGAAGTCGTAAAAGAAGGCATGGGTGTTGGAGATAACATATTTAGTAAAATTGTTGAAGGTATAAATGATGATGAGGTTCTTCCTGATTTTACAATTCATACAGGTGATCTGACCCTTATTGGTCTCAATGTAGAATATCAGAGATATCTAAATAAAATTAATACATCTGAGTTTCCATGGATAACAGTAAAAGGAAATCATGAATTATATTCAGATAGCGGAGATATTTATTTTAACAAATATTTTGGAACAACGGATATTTCATTTCAGATGAGCAATTATACATTTATTTGTTTTAATTCTTGTCATCATAAAAAAGTAGGAGAAAAGAATTACTGCGATTATTTCATTTCAGAAGAAACATTAATGTGGATGGATAGCATTCTACTGGAAACTAAGAAAAATGGAACCATTCCCATTGTATTAACACATGTTCCCCCTATTCTAAAACCACATATTACAGGACATTGTCTTGGTGGTGAAAAGGAATACCCAAAACCAAATATTGAAAAAAGCAATGTAAAAACTTTTCTTAGTATGCTAAAATTTTATAGTGTTCATATTGGCTTTTTTGCTCATATTCATCAATATATCAATTTTAATGTTGATAATATAAACTATATTGTTTCTGGTGGTGCGGGTGCTCCCCTGTATGAAAATGGTGGATATGCAATGTACCATTATATTAAAATGAGATCATTTGGCAGCGATTCTCTATGCGGAATATTGTTTGATGAAAATGGAAGTGAAATAGATAAGAAGCTTAATTTTACAGTAGATTTGAGTGCCAAAATTCTTGCTCCTTCACTTGATTATTCATATAAGATTGAAAATGATTCTTTGATGCTAAGTTTTGATAATGCTCTTGTTAGATATATTATTTTAAAGGATTGCAATGAAGAAGAATATCTCAGAAAAACAATTATTAAGGATAATTATATTATTTCTATAGAAAACAATAAATTAAGGTCTTTTGAAATAATAACAGGTGATATTATAAGTAAGGAAATTATTGAGAACTAAATATACCTATGCTAAGGATACAATATAATCAATATAGTCATCAGGTAAATAGCAGTCTCTTGCTCCTTCAATAACGGTTTCTATATATTCTTCCGAAGGAATTCCAATATCCTGATTTACTCTAAAATATACAATAGCTGTTACTGTTAATCCATCATCTGTGAACACCTCTATTTCTTTTTTATCATAAATACCATTATTATAGCCCTCGCATTTATCCAATTTTATTTCATCCTCTCCAGAAATTTCATATAAACCACCCCATACAATACCCTTATCTTTATGTACAATGTTTCCCACGGCTCCCTTTCTTGCCTCAGAATAACCATCAAATACAAATCTATAATTCTTTATATATGCCTTAGCGAGAAATTCACAATCTTTGCATCTACTCTTCATTTGCTTTCTGCTCATATTTGATCCATATGCAAAATAGTATTCCATACTAATAATTTAATTATTTCTACCAAAATTGCAATGGTTTTTCTTATTCAGAGATTGTCTCTTTAAATATATCTAATGTGCAATTAAATCATCCTTAAATGATGATAGGTATCCTTCCAATTGCCATATACGAAGATTCATTTCTTCAAATTCACCAAAAAGGGCTCTCATATCTTCATTCAATTCCATTAATTCATCTGATGTGATAAATACCGGTTTATGTAATAGATTTACCTCATCAATTGAAATTCCAGGAAAATTGCCCAGTAAATTCTGTGTTAGAATTAGTAGATCAATTATAGTATAATCCTTTTCTGTTCTTGTTATTTTCAATGGATAATACAAATAATCCGTTTTGAATCTATACTGAATTGCTTCATTTGTTACTTTTTCACTATCAAGTGATATTACATCAAAAACAAACCATTTGAAATCATCTTCAATATATTCCATTACAACCTTTTTTAATGCATCGGGAATTATGGGGTTTTCAATCCCTGTTGATCTAAGATAATTCTCAACCCAGTCAATAAACCCCTCACCATCAATTACATGTGCAACCGATACATCATGAGAGCCAATCTTTTTATGAAATGTGATTTCTCCTGCCGGCTGCCTGCTCACACCTTCAGTTGCCACTTTATCAAAAGCATGCATTGGAGGCGGTACTGTTTTTTTATTGATCAATTTAATTGCCTTTTTAAAAACCTCAGTATCACCCTTTTTTACAACTGGTTCTGAAGGTAAGGGTATCACTTCAAGCACATCTGTTTTCCCAGAAGCATACATATCTGTTGATAATAGTAGAATCTCTTCTTCTCCATTCCATGCTATCATTGCCCTTTGATTTGGTTCAAAGATCTGAATATTCGGATTAAATGGAATTGACCCTCTGTCTGCATATGAAACACACATTAGTATAATCATAATCATAACAAAAATGAATTTTTTCATACTATTCTCCTTTTTAAAGGAATTTCAAATCCAATGATTCTATAAGAAATAAATATATACTTTCTTAATCAACCTCTTGGTATTCTTTTTTGTGTTGATTTTTTCATAGGGATTTTTGTTGCTTTCTTTAATTTTGTTGGTTTCTTGCGTTCAACTTTTGATTTTTTCTTTTTTCCTCCACTACTTGTCATACTTTCTCCTTTTAGATTAAATATAAATAATCAGATTCAATGTAATTATAAAGGTAATAAATAAAAAATCAAGATTATATTGTATGTAACATTTTTTGTAGAATTTCGTATTCTCTATCAAACATAAAAAACTGGAGGACAGAATGTCAAACATAGTAAACAAAAAAGAATTTTCAAAACTCGGAATAATCTTTGCCGGCGTATTAATAATTGGTTTCCCTGTTTTCGTTTTAAGCTATTGTTCAACAATTATGACCAATTTTTCTTTCTAAGTAAGGGAAATCCATTAAACTGAAACCTCTAATGGACATATCTGTCTACACAGGGAATAAACCTTTAGGTTTATTCCCTCTCCTATTTAATCATATTTCATATATCTTTTATAATAAGTAATGTTGTTTTATTTAGAATAATGAAAATTTAAGCCCGGCAAAAGCCGGGCTTTAGTTTTTATAAATTGGGAATTATTTGTTCTGCTGCTTTGATTATCGGATATACGGTTGGTGCTGCTGTAAGAAGAGGATGTGTACCTATTTGAAGAATCATAATATCATGAACAGACATTTTCTTTTGAATCATAAGTCCAATAATATTAATTAATTCTCCTGCTGATTCAGCTCCGCATACCTGTCCACCTATCAGAGTTCCTGATTTTTTTGAAGCAATAAGTTTAACTTGAATTGTAGATGCATCAGGCATGGAACCTGGATGTCTGTCTTTTGTTTCAAATATTCCAATGGTAATATCAAACCCTTCTTCCTTAGCCATTCTTTCTGTTAATCCGGCACACGCAAAAGCTCTTTCTCCAATCCTTGTTGAAAAAATACCTATTGTTCCTGTAAATGTTTTAAGTATCTGCAATTTAAATAGATTTGCTCCTGCTATTCTTGCTTCACTTGTTGCCGTTGACGCAAGCATTACATGTGATATTTTTCTTGTAATAAAGGATTTCCTTTCAACACAATCACCAACTGCAAATATATCTTTCTTATTGGTGCGCATATATTCATCAACCCAAATTGTTTTATTTGGTCCCATTAATAATCCTGCATTTTTTGCAATTTCTGTATTTGGTGTATAACCAATTGACACTATCACTGCATCTGCTTCAAGTTTACTGCCATCTTCAAGAAGAACACCTTCTACCTTATCTCCACCAATAATTTCTTTTACTGTTGCATTTGTTACAACATTAAGTCCTCTTTCTTTTAGGGTTTCATCAACATTAGTGCATAAATCTGAATCCAAAGCAAGGCTTAACATATGTGGCAATTTTTCAACAATTGTAATATTTAAACCATTTTTATTGAGTTCATCTGCAACCTCTACTCCAATAAATCCACCACCAAGAATTACGATCTTTTTAAAATCCGCACTCTTTTCTCTTAATTCTGCAAGATAATCTGATGATTTCTTTATATAAAATACATTTTTCTTTTCTCTTCCTTTTAACCATGCTGGTTCTGTTGGCGATGAACCCATTGCCAATACCATTTTATCACATTCAAATGTTTCTTTGGATGTCTTAACTGTTTTCTTATCAATATTAATCTCCATTACTTCATCAACAAGTAATTCAGATCCATTACCTGTAATTGCTTTATCCGGTATAAAGTTTTGATCAATTCCAATTGTACTCATCATATAGGGAATTCCACATGGAACAATGCTTTTTTCTTCTTTCCTTATAACAAGAATACTTTTATCCCGATAATATGTTTTTGCAGTACCAGCTGTTATAATTCCTGCAGGTCCTCCTCCAATGATTATTACATCATACTTTTTCATTATACCTCCTGTTTTGATAATGATAATCGTTTTCAAATAGTATAATGACATCCTATTATATTTCAAGGGAAAACATATAGACAATAAAAAAGGCGGGCTATTAACCCGCCTGATTTTTATTTGATCAAAATAAGTTTCCGTTTATGAATGATTTCCTGTTCATCTATTCTTAGAAAATATACTCCCTTGATCATATTACCTGTCTGTACTTTGTATAAGCCCTGTTCATTTATTTCTTTTCTGAATATCTCTCTGCCTGATACATCATATAAACATATTGTTGAGGGACTATCTGTTAGCTTATTATACACAAAGGATATGTTTTTCTCTGTTTTAATATCAGATATTACTGGTCTGTTTATATCAATATCTGATATACCCGATAGAGCTAATAATGTTACATCAACTGTTTTATCCGAATATACTCCCACATCAACAGTGTCGGGAATATAATCGGTGTGTGAGAATGTTACTGTATATGTTCCGGCATCTAATCCTGTAAACTCATAGTATCCATGTATATCTGTTGTATCTAAAAGAGCTAATGCCGCGATTGATACATATGTATCACTTGAATCGGCAGGATTATCTGATAATCCCACTGTACCGGATAGATCAAAGGAAATAATTGCATCCATTGGAAATTTCAAAATATATAATCCATCATCTACATCACATGCATAAACAAGAGGATAATTAGCAAATACACCTTGACATTCTTCCCCTGTTTCATAATTTCCCACTTTAACCATACCTGTTAGATTGGCAATATTCACAACAGTCATTCCACTATATGTATCTGCAAGATATGCAAATGTATCTAATATATGCAATCCTCTTACATATCTTCCTGTATCAAATGAATTAATGAACGAAGGATTAGCAGGGTCTGAAATGCTGTATATCAAAAGACCTTCACCATCATTCGCTACATATAGAAATGTATCAATGATCTGCAATTCATATATCTCATCTATTGTTCCTATGCTATTTATTAAAATGGGATTTGTTGGATCTGAAACATCAATTACCCTAATGGTATCCCAAGAATCTCCCATAATGGCATATGAATCTATAATAGCAATTTTTATTGGGGAGAATGATGGATCAAGAAATCCAATTTCCGAAAGACTTGCTGGATTTTCTATATTAATTATTCTTAGTCCTCCATTCCCATCTGCAAGATATGCTAATGTATCAGCAATAGATAGATCTTCCGTCCTTCCACTAGTATTAAATATTGCAATATTTGATGGTGCCGAAATATCTGCAATATTAATTATCTGAAGTCCCGAATATCCAACAGCTATATATGCTAATGTATCATCAATAATAGTTTTATATGAAAAAGAAGATGTTTGAAATTTAGAGATTACTTCAATACTTTCAGGATCCTTTATATTGATAATTGATAACCCATCATAGCCATTTGATATAAATGCAATGGTATCTCTAACAATAACATTTTCAGCATCATCAGATGCATCAATATTTCCAAGAAACACAGGGGATAATGGATTTGAAACATCAATGATTTCCATGCCATAACGGCCATCTGAAACATATGCAATGTTTTCTACAATATTAACATCTTGTGCACGGCTAACACCGCCATAGGTTCCTATGGTTATTGGGTTTGATGGATCTGATATGTTCACAATGTGAAAATTACCTCCATATGCAAGATATGCCAAGGTGTCAATGATTACTGTTTCGTAAATAGGTCCTGATTCACTCAAATTACTAATAAGTATGGGATTGGTTGGATCAGCAACATTAAATATTTTGAGACCCATATTATAATCAGAGAAATATACAATAGTATCAAGTACAAAAACACCCTGACCATCCCCATCTGTATCAAAAAAACCTATTTCCTCTATACTATCAGGTTCTGCAATATTAAGAATGCGTAATCCAGCAGCACCATCTGCAACATAGGCAAGTGTATCAACAACATAAACATCTCTTGCTGAGCCAGGAGTATTATATAGATCAATTGTTATAGGATTATAAGGATCAGAAATATTGAATATATTAACACCATTTGATTGTACAGATACATAGGCAAATGAATCAAGTACAAATGCTTTTACTGAAATTCTATTTGTGGAGATTGAATTAATGTAAAAAGGATTATAGAGATCCGCAATATTAATAATTAGAACTCCCTCGCTGCCTGCTGAAACAAAGGCAAATGTATCCTTAATGAAAATATCCTCAATAAAAGCAGGGGTATGGTATGTACTTATTTCAATAGGATTAGATGGATCACCCATATTCAATATATGCATATAACCGCCATCTCCCATAAATACAATTGTATCTTCAGCATATAATGCTTTACATTCTCCTGAGAACCAACCACCTAATAATGTGCAGTTCAATGAATCACCAGTTGCCTTGATTCCATCATAAATGTGATCATCTGAAAGAATTCTATTATCTGCCATTAATAATGAAAAACTAATCATTATTAAGATTAGTACAATAAAAAATTTGTTCATTATAAAACCTCCAATGTTAAAATGTTGAAAAAAGTATATCAGAATGTTTATAAAGATTCAAGTTAATATTTTTCACAAAACAAACTCATTAATGGAAAAATCCGTTTTGTATGGAAATGACCCAAAAGCCTTCTCACTCATTGTTCAACTTTTTTAGCAAAAAATTATATCCAAATAAGAGATACGCAAGATTTTTTCCCCTATTAATTTCTGTAATTATCCCTATTTGTAACATTTAAAACATAATTTCGTATTATCTACTGAAACAAAAAAACGGAGGACAAAATGTTAAACAAAGAAAGCAAACAAAAAACCTCAACATTCGGAATGATTTTTTCTGGTATTTTAATAATTGGTTTTAATGTTTTTGTTTTAAATTATTGTTCAATACTTATGAATAATGTTTCTTTCTAAACAGGGCAATCTTATTAATATAGAAACCTCTAATGGACATATCTATCTAAAGAGGGAATAAACCATAGCGTTTATTCCCTCTCTCCTATTTAAATAAATTCATTTTTTTACTTTTATTTCGCTGACAATCCTAAATGCTGTATTGTTTTTCTGCTTTCATTATAGGCCCAATTTATCATCTTGATTAATTAAATTTTTATGCTATATTTATTAATAATGGCTAACATAAAACCCTTTGAGGAACACACTGACATATATGAACAATGGTTTGAGAAGAATAAATATGCATATCTTTCTGAAATAGAAGCAATTAAAAGTATAATTCCTATTTTTAATAATGGATTAGAAATAGGAGCAGGTTCTGGAAGATTTGGACAACCACTGGGTATTAAAACTGGTATAGAGCCTTCATCTAAAATGGCTCTTCTTGCAAAAAAAAGGGGTATGAATATTGTAGAAGGCATTGGAGAATCACTACCATTTGATAATAATAAATTTGATATGGAATTATTAGTAACATCAATATGCTTTGTAGACAATGTTCAAAAAGTATTAAGAGAATCATACAGAACATTGATTAAAAGTGGCTCTATTATTGTTGGATTTATTGATAAGAAAAGTCCAATCGGTAAATTATATCTCAAATACAAAAATGATAATTTATTTTACAGATATGCTACTTTTTATTCAACATCTGAATTAATAAAATATTTAAAAGAATGTGGTTTTAACAAATTTTCAATTGTACAGACAATATTCAGTGATTTGAATAATATAAATTCAATTGAACAAGTAGAAAAAGGATATGGTAAAGGATCATTTATTGTAATAAGAGCAATTAAGTAATTTGGTCTCATGGTTTTAATGCAACATTTTTTTATAAATCAAATTCTATCCTTGATTGGGGACTTGTAATATATTAATTTTTGATTATCTTTAATTTAGTTGATTAATATAAATATGGTTAAATTTACTATATAAACAAGGAGATATTATGTATATAATTGACAAGGACAAATGTATTGGTTGCAGTATCTGTGCAAATATTTGCCCTGATGGAATAAGTATGCAAGAGAATAAGGCTATAATAGTAGATGTAAATGCTAAATGTATGCATGAAGCCGCATCCAAATGTCCTGTAAATTGCATTATTGATAGAAAGAATCCCTCTGTTAATAATAATATATCTAATAGCAATAACGCTTTTTCTTCATCATTAGGAATGGGTTCAGGTAGAGGTGTAGGTTCAGGTAGAGGTGTAGGTTCGGGTGGTGGAATGGGTTCAGGTAGTGGAAGAGGGGCTGGTGGAGGAACAGGAAGCGGACCAAGTGGATATTGTGTATGTCCCAAATGTGGATATAAAGTAAAGCATGTAAGAGGTACACCTTGCTACAAATCAAAATGCCCAAAATGCAATACAATAATGACTCGAACATAATGCTAAGATAATAGAGACCAGTTGCGGATTCTGAATAGCACAGTAGCGGAAAAGATTTCTTTATCTAATTCAAAAAATAATTTTTACGCTTTTTTATGGCACGCTATTTTTCTTGCATTGTGTCAGAAATTTATGGATATAGATACGATCATTCCTGCAATGCTTATAGATGCCGGAGGTAATGCTATTCATGTAGGATTTCTAACTGCTATTCTTGTTGGTGGAGGGAAATTAGCTCAATTGGCATTTGTTCCATTTTTGAGTAATAAGTTATATAAAAAAAATATTTATTGATTGGAATTAATATTAGAATTATATCATTGATATTAATTTCAATTTTATTTATATCATATGGATTGTTTTCAGAAATGTTTATTATTATCTTAATATTTATTTTTATATCTATATTTTCGATTAGTGGTGGATTTGCAAATGTTAATTATACCGATATTCTTGGTAAATCTATATTGCAATCATCAAGAAAACGGTTTTTTTCAATCAAGCAGGTAACAGTAAGTATTGGTGTTCTTATTTCCGGATTCTTTGCAAGAGCAGTGATCGGGAATATGGATTATCCCAATAATTATATAACACTCTTTTTTATAGCTTCAATTTTATTATTGTTTGCCTCTTTAGGATTTTGGAAGATAAAAGAAGTCCAAGCAGTTATTTTGCCAATAAATAGTTTTTCAAATTTCATAAAAATAATAATTTATGAATTGAAAAAAAACAAGAAGTTCTCAACTTTTCTATTGATACTCAATACACAGGGATTAACATTAATTTTGATGCCATTCTTAATTCTTTATGCAAAAAACAATTTTAATGCTAATAGTTATGATATTGGTAATTATCTATTATTAAAAATCATGGGTGGGATTATAACAGGTAGTATATTATTCTTTTTTTCGAAAAGAATCAAATACACCCCCATGCTTTATGTAAATACTTTGCTTTCAATTATAATACCCCTATCTATAATTCTTTTCCCCGGCAAAACCATGTTCCCATACATATTCCTATTGGGAGGGGCAACCTTTACATTCCAAGCTATTTTAGTTAATGGAATACTGCTTGAAATTACAACAAATAAAAATAGGGCACTTTATACTGGATTATCGGGAATTGGCACATTTATACCAGTAATATTTCCATTAATCGGTGGATGGATAATAAATATATTCAATTTTAATGTATTTTTTATTATTGTTATAGTTATTTTACTTATTTCTTTATTTCCGATTTACAAACTTCAATGTAAAAAATAATCAAAAACCATTCTTTATTGTATTAACATTTATAAACGCTTAATTAATTATTTGTACAATTATACATTTGTTTATGCCTATTTGACCAATTGATTCTCAAATAAAACAGTAATCAAAATTCTAGATTCAAACTCTTTTTAAGGGCTTCATTATATTCATTTGCACCCTTTTTGGCTTCTTCCAAACTCAAACAATGATCAGTATCATGCACATAATCTGCTGGTATACTTGATAAAAGTACATAGCTTGCAATTCCCATCACAATCCCTGCTGTTCCTGTAATTGGGCTTATATTTCTTATATCCTGCGGAAGAAATGGAAACAGTAGGTCCGTAAATACAACACCAGTTACTATCAAGCTTGAAAGACATGTTGTTAAACCTATTGATCCCTTAATATTAGATATTCTTTTCCATGATTTGTATGCATTATCATTTTTTTCGTTCTTCTCTTTTATCTTATCCTTCAATTCATTGTTATTGGTCAATTCAGCAAAAACCTCTTCGCTTATGAATTCTTCACCTTGACTAATATGCCAGTCAATTGCAGTGATGAGTATGTTCAGTTTTTCTTTTTTGTATTTTTTCATTTCCTCTGATTTTCCCTCAAAATATTTCTTTCTCATTTCTTCTGATTTCTTAATCAGAATCGTTGATGTTAAATTACTCTCCACTTCTATAAGTTCTCCGTAAATAATAACTCCATTTTTAAATACTTTCAGATAATGACTTCCCGCTGAAACAGAATCTATGTTCTTTATATTGCTTCCCAGTAGAACATCATCAAGATAAATCTCAATATTTTCAATTTCTGAAAATATTTTTATAGAACCTGTTTGTGAAAAACAAAATATGCAAAATATAAATACAATAAATATAATTATTGGTTTTGAATTTGAATACATAAACACCTCCAGTCTTTCGTTTTATTAGCCTATGTTTATTGTATTATAGTGGCTATATTTGTCAAGCCCAAGAATTATTAGGATAGCACAAAAAAGAGGTGAGCTTTTTTAAGATTATGAATATATAACAAAGAAGAGCAATTGATATAATAAGTATTTGAAAAATTATTCAATTATCAAATATTTCTCAAAATCTTTAATATTATTCTCAAAAAACATTTTTACATTTTCTCAATTACAGATATTATTTCTTTTGCTTCGGATGGTAATATTCTGTCAAACACTTTACATCCTCCATAGGAATATTAAATTTCAATGCCCAATATTTAGCTGCCTTTGGTAAAATATTCCTTTTTGTTTTTATTACTTCCACTATTTTGGAATCACTATATATGTTTCTCAACACTTTTATATCATCATAAGTGCCAAGATTAAGAATACGGCATATGATGTATGCTGCATTTAATTCAATATCTATGTTTTCTGCATCCCAGAATAGTGGTGTATTTAATATGTTCTTCATTGCTGTAATGTCTTCTTTTTTCTTGTTCATATAGTTAAATTATACCTCTTTATCAGATAATAAAATCAGTGAAATTATCTTTATTTATAATCCTGAATT
>JAUVJU010000015.1 GCA_030592285.1 Caldifarciminota bacterium | reverse complement strand
TTATCCAAGCGATGCCATTGCAATAGACATTTTCTTTGTAATTTCATTATCAGACCGTGACAAAAGTACAATAGGACATTTTGCTCCAACAATAATACCCGCAACCTTTGAATCAGCCATATAAATAAGTGCCTTTGCAAGAATATTGCCCGATGCAAGATCTGGAACAACAAGAATATCTGCCTCGCCTGCAACTGGACTGCTTATTTTCTTATGCTTTGCTGATTCCTTTGATATTGCCAAATCAAATGCCAAAGGTCCATCAACAATACCACTAATTTGTTTTCTTTGTGACATTTTTGCAAGAAGTGATGCATCAATTGTTTCAGGCATATCAGGATTCACTTTTTCAATTGCAGCAAGAATAGCAATCTTTGGTTCTTTTACACCCAATCTTATATAAAAATCAGCGGCATTATTTATAATATCCATTTTTGTTTTCAAATCAGGTTTTATATTCATTCCGCCATCTGTAATAATAAAGGGTTTATGATATTTATCAATCTCAAATAATGCAATATGTGAAAGTAAACGACCTGTTCTAAGTCCCCATTCCTTGTTTAATACACCCTTTAAGAGAATAGATGTATCTACATAACCCTTCATTAGAAATTGTGCTTCATCTTTATTAATTAATTCCACTGCTTTTTTTACTGCTTTAGTTTTATCCTTTTCATCAATGATCTTAAATGCGTCAAGTTCAATATTCCTTTCCTTTGCAATCTTCTCCATATTATCTTTGTTCCCTACAAATATTGATTTTGATATACCTTCCCTATATGCATCATAACATGCCTGCATAACCTTAGGATCATCAGCACATGCAACTGAAAGTGTTTTTTGATTGTTTTTTGCTTTTTTAATAACATCATTAAATTTCATTTAACACCTCCTTGAATCTTTTAATAAATATATAATTCTCCTGTTCCTTGCCAATAGTCACTCTTAGAAATGTTGGTAATCCGTAATTGCTAAGTGGTCTTATTATAATACTCTTTTTCTGTAATTCGCTGAAAATTTGTTTTGCATCCCTCTCTATATCAAATGTAATAAAATTTGTAAATGATTCTATAGGTTTAAATCCAAGAAGTTCAATCTCATTTTTCAAAAACTTTTTGCCATCATCATTCGATTTCCTACACATTGCAATGAACTCATCATCATCCAATGCTGCTCCTGCTGCCTTTTGAGCAAGCAAATTGACATTAAATGGCAATCTTACTTTTGATATGTTCTCAATCAATTCCTTGCTGCCAATCATATAGCCCACTCTAAGTCCTGCAAGTCCGTATATCTTTGAAAATGTTGATAGAACAATCAAATTTTTATATTTCCTCATTAATTCAACTGTCTTTATCCTCTTATTCTCATCCAAATATTCATCATATGCCTCATCCACAATAATCAAAGTATCTTCATTTGTATTTGTAAGTACATAATCAATCTCATCTGCATTAAGCATTGTTCCGATTGGATTTGCAGGATTATCAATATACAGTATTTTACTTTCATTTTTATTTGCTTCCAAAACCAATGCTTCAATATCATGAGAAAAATCCTTCATTGGAACATTAATTGTATTAGCACCTGCAACAATTGGGCTAATAAGTGACATAATAAATGCATAATCGGACCTTACAAGATAATCATTCCTATTCATAACTGATGATACAATAAAATGGAGTACTTCTACAGATCCATTTCCTATTAATACATTTTCCATACTGCAACTGTACTTTTTGCTTATCTGCTTTTTTAAATAGAAACTGCTGTCATCGGGATATGAATTCACCTGCATAATAGATTGTTTTAATATCTCCAATGATTTTGGTGATGGACCAAAAGGATTCTCATTTGATGCCAATTTAATGATCTCTCCTTTTAGATTCAATTCTCTTTTAAGTTCCTCAATGGGCTTACCTGGAACATAGGGTTTAATACGATCCAAATTTTCAATAAATTTTATCATACATCACTCCTGTTATTTATAAATAAAATGTTTAATAAATATAAAATACAAAAAACATATATGAAAGTATAAAGATGGATTCCTGCCTTCGCAGGAATGACAGCCAAGGGCGGACAAAAACAATCAATAATGTGAGCATATTCCTCAAATTGCCTGGAACATATCTTTTCTGCAGAGAAGGACAAGAAAGAGGATGAGCATCTGCGATTAACTGATTTGTATGCTTGCAACTCGCAGCAGTTTATCCGTTTACTTGTGTGACGGAGCAAGAAAAGATAATAATATATGATAAGATAATACATAATCTATTCCTCAAACTGCTCGGAATATACCTCCATTAATTGTGTGACGAAGCAGAAAATAAAATACAGTTAATCCCATTATACATCACTCCATTCAAAATGTTTAGATATTGCCTGAGCAATATTAATTATATGGTCACCGGCTCTTTCATAGGCATTCAAAATATCGGCATAAACAGAATTGGATCCCATATCACATACATCTTTTCTCATCCTATTAATATGATTATTAGCAAAAGCTCTTTCATTTTCATTAAGTCGTTCCTCAAGAATATAGCATTTTTCTATATCCTCTACTGAATATGCTTTTTCCATATTGCTATCAACCAAAGTGATCATTTCCATTAATACTCTATTCATCTCTTTTATTTCAGCAATTGCCTCATCTGAAAATTTCAATCCCTTTTCCTTTCTTATCTGATAATACTCAATTAAATTAATGGATTGATCCCCTACCCTTTCAATATCATTTATTGAATGTATATAAACAGGAATCTGATCCGCTTCTTTTTCAAATAACTCACCCCTTGAAATATTAATAATATATTGAGTAATTATATTCTGTAAATAATTTGTTTTTCTTTCAAGAAATTTCACCTTATCAATTTTATTATCCTTATTATCTACAATAATCTCAGTTGCCGTTTTCATTGATTCACGAGCCGTTTCAAGCATATGCTTCATTTCCTTCTTTACCTGCCCAAGTGCGATTGATGGATTATTGAGAAGGTTTTCATCAAGATACTTTGCCTTTGTTGATTCTTTAATCTCATCCTCCTCTTTAAGAGGAATGACCTTTTCTACAATTCTTCTTATTACACCTGTAAATGGAAGAAATATAAGGGTATTACATACATTGAATATTGTATGCGAATTAGCAACATATCGTGCAAGGTTCTCTCCTGCAAGATTATTACCGGGTGTTATCCAGTCAACAAGGCGTAAATAAGCAGGCACCCCTCTTATCTTTACAAAATAGAATCCAATCATCATATATGTAACACCAATAACATTAAATAATCCATGTACCAATGCAGCTCGTTTTCCTTGTCTATTTGATGATAATGCAGCAAATGTTGCTGTTATTGTAGTTCCAATATTCTCTCCAAAGATTAAAGGTACTGCACCATAAACATCTATAAGACCCTGTGAAGCAAGAACAATTGTTAGACCAACTGTTGCACTTGATGATTGAACAATTACTGTAATAATAATTCCTATAAGCATTGCAAGAAGCGGATTATGTGAAAAATTCACAAAAAATTCAGCAATTTCCGGTGCACTTCTCAGTGGATGAACAGTTGCTGACATCATTGTCATTCCAAGAAATAAAAGACCAAAACCAAATATAACCTCACCATAGTTTTTATATTTTGAATGTTTCGCAAAAAGAATCATAAATACACCAATAGCAATAGCCGGAAGTGCATAATCAGTAAGTTTAAAAGCAATCAATTGTGCTGTTACTGTTGTTCCGATATTTGCCCCCATTATTACACCAATTGATTGAGCAAGTGTCATTAAACCAGCATTTACAAAACCCACAATCATAACTGTTGTTGCACTTGATGATTGAATAATGCTTGTAACAAATAATCCCACAATAACGCTAAAGAATGTGTTTTTTGTTAAAGTAGCAATTATACTTCTCATTCTATCACCGGCAACTCTCTGTAATCCATCAGACATAAATTTCAT
This sequence comes from Caldifarciminota bacterium, assembly GCA_030592285.1. Taxonomy (GTDB): domain Bacteria; phylum Hydrothermota; class 32-111; order 32-111; family 32-111; genus JAUVJU01. The sequence continues at coordinate 21,334 of JAUVJU010000015.1, read as the reverse complement.
TCCGAAAAGGAAAAGAGCAAGACCACCAATTATGCCAAAAATGATTTTCATCCAATCAAGACCAAATATCTGAAAATTAATCACCTTTACTAAATTATCCTTATGATAAACCTTTGCCATATAGATATTGTTTTCCATTTTCTTTGATGTTTTAAATCTTGCTTCTATAATCCCCTCTCTATTAGGATATACTCTTTCAACAAGAACCTTTCCTTTCCCTTCTACAACAGTAAAATCAGCATAAAAATCACCAATACTTTGCAAACTGTCCATCTTAATCGCAATTTCAGCTGGTTTTTCAGTTATAGAATTTATTCTTTGATTTCCTTTGGTCCAATTTACTGTAATTTCAAATGCAGAAATTGTTATGGAAAAAAGTATTGTTAAAATAATCAGAATAGTTTTGTTATTCATTTTCTCTCCATATAATTGCCATATTTCTTTCCTTTACATCCCCATTTCTGTATGAGAATAATAGTTCATGTTCACAGACATTACATAATTCCATATTACTGATCTCACAAAATGGCTTTAATGAATCATTAATGATTTGTCTAATATCAATTTGTGTTTTATTATTGTCTGTTAAGGAACAGTATTTATCTGAATATTTATCTACAAACAAGCTTTTTACATCATCATCAACAATAAAATGCTTTTCACATATTCCCTGTGCAATAATAACTTTGCTTTCGCCCTTAAACATTTTTGCCATTTCATCAATGATTCCTTTCAGTACTCCTTTCCAACCGGCATGAACAACACCAAATGTCTTTCCATTGTCTGTAGAAAAAAATATATTGTAACAATCAGCAGTAAGAATATATAATGCATTGGAATAATTACTGGAATATATACCATCACAATCATTTCTATTATCAGCAGGAAGAATAATGCTTGAATGAATCTGCTTATTATGAATATGGTTTCTATCCTCTATATTTAGTTCCCCAAAAAATACTTGTTTATTTTCTGTATTTTTCTCATCATTATCACTCATATCTCCGCTGTTCACAATTTCTGATTTTAATGAAATTGCAATACTATATGGCTTAAGTAAATTGTTTTTAATGTATTTTATTCTATCATTCTTTATATCAAATGTCCCCAATTTTTATATCCTTTATTTGAAGTTGAATTTCATTTTTTCCCTGAAAATTATTTCTTTTGATATAGAATGCAAGATTTACAATATTCTTATCATCTATAATTGCAGAAGATAATTCTTTAACTGCATTAAACCATATACAATCCAGCGTATGATTCCCATAACCAGTTGTAAATCTCAGATGCTTATTTTTAAATATAATAGGATAACCAAGGATGTTCACATCCTTGGTAACAAGTAAAGGCATTGGATTTCCATATCCAAAGGGGGCAAGAAGCCGAAGTTTCTTTTCCAGATTATCATTTATTTCATTTAAGGTTATTTCCGTATCAATCTCAATTGATCTGATCCTATCCTCCTCTGAAAGGGCTTCCTTAGCAATTTTTTCAAATTCATTAATGAATTTTTCAATATTTTCTCTCTTTATTGTTATACCTGCTGCTAATTTGTGTCCGCCAAATGATTCTAATAAATCACTGGTTTTTATAAGAGCATTGTACATGTGGAAATCAGGGATTGATCTTCCTGACCCTTTTCCCATGTTATCAGTTAAAGAAAGCATTATTACCGGTTTATAATATTTTTCCACTAATCTTGAAGCAACAATACCAATCACACCTTCATGCCAATTTTCTCCTGCAAGAATAATTGCATTCTTTTTATAAAGTTCTTTTTTTTCAATAATTTCTATTGTTTTATCAAAGACCTCCTGATCAATTTTTTTTCTCTTTATATTTTCTTCATTTAGATTATGTGCAATAATATTTGATTCACATTCATCTTCTGAAATAAATAGACGCACTGCTTCATTTGCATCCGACATTCTCCCAACCGCATTTATCCTTGGAGCCAATGCAAATCCAATATGAAAAGAAGTTAGTTTTTCCCTTGATATTTCAGAAACATCACACAATGCTTTAAGCCCCTGATTATTAGTTACCTTTATTGCTTCAATGCCAAAATATGTAATGATTCTATTTTCATCTATTAATGGAACAACATCAGCAACTGTACCAAGAGCTACAAGATCAATGTATTTTTTTATATCTAAAAAATCTTTATTCTTGTATTTCAAGAAACCCTGGATAAGTTTTAATACAACGCCTACTCCAGCAAGATATTTAAATGGATACTTATCATCAAATCTATTCGGATTCAATATTGCTACTGCACTTGGAATATTCTCCATAACTTCGTGATGATCGGTAATGATAACATCAATTGAATGTTTATTAGCATAATCAACTTCTTTTAGTCCTGTAATACCACAATCCACTGTAATGATCACATCAATATTTCTTTCTATTGCAAGATTAATTCCCTTTTTTGAAAATCCATATCCATCATCAACTCTATTGGGAATAAAATAATCAGGACTAAGTCCATTCTCCACAAGGAAATTATATATTAGTGCCGTTGATGTTATACCATCAACATCATAATCGCCAAATATCATAATTTTTTCTTTTCGCTCAATTGCCTGATCGATTCTGATAACTGCCTTTTCCATGTCTTTCATAAGAAAAGGATCATACATATCTTCAATCTTCGGATAAAGCAATCGCTTTATTTCATCTTCACTGTCAAAACCCCTATTTATTAGAATATCAACAATAATTGTCGGAATACTCAACTTTTTTGAAATCTCATCTACTCTCTCTTTATCAGGTCTATTTTTCATAATCCAGTTTGTTTTCATAATATCTCCAAATCCTTTATATGCTTCAATCTGGTAAGTTCAATATCTTTCATCTCTTTTTTATAATTAAATGGTATAATAACTTTCTTTATTCCTAATTGTTTTAAGTGCTTAATTCTCAATTCAATATCTCTACTTCCTGTAATTTCTCCTGACAAATTGATCTCTCCTATAAATGCAGTATCAGCGGATATGTTTTTCTCTTTATAGGATGATAAAACAGCATTCACAAAAGCCAAATCGCATATTGAATCATCAATTGATATTCCACCTGATACATTTACAAATACATCCCTATCTCCAATACTAATCTTCAAATATTTATCCATGATCCCTAAAAGCATTTGATATCTTTTAAAATTAATTCCCGAGGCAATTCTTTGAGGCATTCCATATTTTGATAAAGACACAAGACCCTGGATTTCTACAGCAATAGGGATACTTCCTTTGTAGGTACATGATATTGTTTTTCCTGTTCCTCCTGTTTGAGATAAACTAAAGTGTTCAATATTTTCAATGATCTCCATGCCATCTGCTTTTAGATTTGCCATTATTATTTCATCCGTTGAACCAAATCTGTTTTTTATGGATTTGATTATTCGCATTTCATTTTCTGCTTTTTCAATAATAAAGACACTGTCCACCATATGCTCAAGCGTCTTTGGTCCTGCAATGCTGCCATCCTTTGTAATATGACCAATTATAATAACAGGAATATCTCTCTTCTTCGTTTGGGAACTCAATTCACCAAGAATGTATTTCACCATTGTAGGAGACCCGCTCACGCCCTTACCTTCATTGCTATTTATTGTTTGAATTGAATCAATAATGATCATATCATAATTATCATTCAATTGATCAATAATATCTTCAATATCAGGATATGCAAGAATATTTGTATTTCCACTAAATCCTAATCTATCAAATCTCAGTTTCAATTGACTTGGTGATTCTTCACCGCTTATATACAGTATATTGGCATTTTCAAGTGATTGCATAAGCATTACAGCAAATGTGGATTTCCCCACACCAGGTGCTCCTGATAATAGAATAATCTCACCTTTCACAATGCCATTACCAAACAATCTGTTTAAATGTTTATTGGTAAATTTTATATTCTCAATTTCATTTGCTCTTATATCCTTAATGTTTACAACTTTTACATGTTTTTTCTTTGCTAACTTTTTTTCAATATTAACCTTCACCATTGAATCCCATAATCCACAAGTTGGACATTTGCCATACCATTTGACAGATACAAAACCACATTCATTACATCTATATTCAGATTTATTCTTCAAAAACATCCTTTTATTAATCTGTTCTTTGACATATCATCAATAACTATTTCCAATTTCCTAATACTTTTCTCAATTCTTAGATACATTTCATTATCAGAAGTCAAACTCTTTAATGAATTATCATTCTCATTGTAAACAGATAATTCATTCTTAATAATATTCAATGATACCGATACTGTATCCATTAATTGATTTAGCATTTTACTTGCAGTATTAATATTCTCTGTTATCTCAGAAACACCCTTTCCTGTTGTATGAATAACATCATTCACACCATTTATTGCTGCATTAAGGGAATCCATAATACTGGAAATAGCTTCTTTTGATGGTATAGCCTCCTCAATCATAATTTTTATATCATTAAGAAGTATTGCAGCCCGTGCAATTGAAAAATCATAATTCTCTCCTTTTAAGGTATCAGAAGGAAATATGTAATCAACACCTTCTCCAGGATACAGCATAATATATTTTGTTCCTCCAATAACAGCATAATCATGAATACCTGCAATAGAATTACTGGGAATTTTATGTTTGTTTTTCATTTCAATCTTTACTAATACATAATCGGAAAGCAGGTCAATGGATTTCACACTGCCGCTTTTTACTCCCCTAAGACGCACATCATCATTCACTCTTAACCCATTGATATCGTCAAATTTCATTAAAACAAAATTACCTGATGAGCCAAAACGAATCTTGTTCATAAATATGCTTACCAAAAATAGAATGAGTAATGCTGTAATCATTACAATTCCAATATACATTGTATTTTTTTTCATATATAACCTGCTGATTTAAGATATTTTTTTATTGTTTCATTATTTGTCTTCATAAATTCATTTTTATTTCCAAAAAAATCTACATTCCCATTATCAAGCATAAGAATAAAGTCAGCAAAATCCAAAAAGCCCTTAATATCATGAGTAATAATAATTGTTGTTCGCTTTTCTGAATTTGATAATTCTTTTATAAGTTTTATAATTGTTTCAGATGTTATAGGATCAAGTCCGGTAATTGGTTCATCATAAAAAATGATATCTGGTTCAGTTATCAATGCTCTTGCAATAGCAACCCTTTTCATCATTCCACCGGATAATTCATGGATCTGTTTATCTGAAATATTCATTAGATGTACCGTTTCAAGAATCTCAATTACATTTTCCGAGTAATCCTCATTCCCTCTATTATAGATAAGAGGTAATGCAATGTTTTCATAAACACTCATAGAGTCAAACAATGCATTATTCTGGAACAAAACGCCTATACTGCTTTTCACCTTCCTAATTTCTCTTTTTGGTGCAGTATTAATATCAACATCCATAATAGAAATATTACCAGAATCAGGTTTTATAAGACCTAACATTGATTTCATTAGAACTGTTTTTCCTGAACCACTTCTGCCAATTATAAGTAAAACCGAATTATCAGGAAATGAAAATGAAATATCTTTAAGTACTGCATTATCAAAATCAATGATCAGGTTTTCAATTGTTACCATACAAAAATTAGCCTTGTTAATAGATAATCCAACATAATGACTATAATAACTGAGGTAACAACTGACATTGTTGTTGCCTTCCCTACTGCTTTTGAACCATAGCCAGCATTCATTGAGAAATAGCAGGGAATAATAACAGTGAAAAAACCAAAAAATAATGTTTTTATCATTCCACCAAAAATATTAAACATACTAAAATTTGTTTTCGTTCCCTCAAGAAAAGCACTTGCAGAAACATTAAGTCCAAACACGGCAATAATAAATGCACCAAAAATAATCATTACTTCAACCCAAATTGTAAGAAAAGGGATAATTAGAGTACCTGCAACTACCTTGGGCATAACAAGATACTCAATAGGATTAATTGACATAACTTCAAGTGCATCTATCTGATCTGAGATTTTCATTGATGTCATTTCCGCAGCAACAGATGATGAAACCCTTCCGGCAAATGCAATGCCTGTTAATAGAGGCCCTATTTCAAGTATCACTGATTGCGTAATTAAAGTGCTAAGGTAAACCATTGGTATATAATTTCGCATCTGAAATGCAATTTGATATGATGATACCATTCCAATAAAAAATGCTCCAAATAGAAGTACAAATATTGTGTTTACTGAGAATTCAAACATATCTGAAACTATGATTCTGCGATATTTAAATACATATTTTAATGATCTTATCATATCCCATAAAAAAATGGTAATATCCCCAATAATAAAAATTCTTCTTCTAATAGTATTTATTATTCCTCCGGTCCGCTAAATTGTGTTTTTTGCTTAAACTGCGTTAATGCTGGGTCAAAAAGAATTCCTATATCACCAATAGGTCCATTCCTCTGCTTTGCAAGAATAAATGTTCCATTATCCAACTTTACTCCCTTTTCAAAATCTCTGTGTATAAAAATCACAACATCAGCATCCTGTTCTACACTGCCTGAGTCCCGTATATCAGATAATACAGGTTTTTTATTTTCTCTTCTTTCGGGATTTCTTGAAAGCTGTGCAAGTGCAATAACAGGGATCCTTAATTCCTTTGATAATAATTTCAAGGATCTTGAAATTTCAGTTACTTCAATTTGCTTATTCTCAACCCTTCTTCCAAGACGCATCATTTGAAGATAATCAATAATAATGAAATCAATATGTCTATCCTTTTGTAAACGCCTTGATTTTGCCTTTATATCTATTGGGGTTCCTGTTGTTGAATCATCAATATAAATCTTTGATTCACTGAATTGATTAAGTGCTACAGTTATATTATGAAAATCATTTGTATTTATTTTACCTTTTCTTAAATCCTGTCCTGATATTTGTGCATGTGTACATAGCATTCTTTCAATCAATTGATCAGAGGTCATTTCCAATGAGAAAATCAAGCCCGAATAATTTTGATGCACACAAGCATAAAGAAGCATATTAAGAGCAAAACTGGTTTTCCCTACTCCTGGTCTTGCAGCCAATACTATAAGTTCACCATCATGGAATCCTGTTGTAAGTGCATCCAAATCATCAAAACCAGTAGGCACCCCAGTTACAGTTTTTTTATCTTTCCTATACATCTCTATTCGCTTTTTCACATCATCTATTTTACCGCTAATAGGGATTATATCCTGTTTGTATCTATGTTCCTGCACTTTAAATATCTCTGATTCCGCACTATCAATAATTTCATCAATCTCTGCTTCACTATAACAGAGTTCAGCTATTTTCTTTGATGTTTCAATCAAATGCCTTAAAACATATTTATCCTCTACAATTTTTATATATTCGTCAATATTTGCAATATAAGCCAATTCCTTTGTTGTTTCATCAACATAATCCTCTCCGCCTGCATCCTTTAGCAGTTTTTGACTTCTTAATCTCTCCTTCACAGTTAAAAGATCAATTTTTTCATTCTTATCAAACATTTCCTCTATACATCTAAAAATGATCTTATTTTCATAAAAGAAAAAGTATTCCCGTCTGATCTTTGATATCACTTCATTAAGTACCGTGGGGGCATCCAAAAGCACTGCTCCAATTACAGCCATTTCAGCAGATTTTGAATAAGGTTTATCCATTATTTTCCCCCATAAGTGATTTTAATAATTTTAAATCATTTGCTATTTTTTTCCTTGTAATCTCTTTTCTTTCTCCCTTCTGTATCAATAATGAAGAGGGATGATAGGTAGGCACAACAATTATTCCATTTTCAAGTTTATAATGATTCCCGCTAAACTGACCCATTGTTAATTCCATATTTAATATTACCCGTGATGCAAATCTTCCTAATGTTAAAATATACTTGGGCTTAACTATTTCCATTTCACGATCAAGAAATTCATTACAGGCAATTATCCATTCTTTTTGTGGATCAGCATTCTGAGGTGGTCTGCATTTAACAACATTTGTTATATACACATCATCCCTTTTTAATCCAATATATCCAAGCATCTGCGTTAATTTTTCTCCTGCTCTCCCAATGAATGGTTTCCCTTCTCTATCCTCATTTGCTCCAGGTGCCTCTCCAATAAGCATGATACGGGCATCTCTGTTTCCATAACCAATCACTTTATTCTTAACTGTTTTATATAAATCACATTTTTTGCATTTCATTAAGTCAATCTTTAATTGTTCATATTCATTTCCAGGTTTAGATAATTTTAGATGATCTTTACTTATCATTTCCGTTATATTCATATTATTTCTGTAATACTTCTTTTCATATGCTAATTTCATAATCAAAGCATTCAGAATTTTATCCACTTAATCACCTTATTTGCAATCTCCAGTTTAGATCCTTTTTGATCTTCAAGACTATCTCCTGATTTAGATAGTATTGATAATACTGTATCATCCGATCCAATTGCACTCTGAGAATTAATAATAATATAATTAAGATCTTTTTCTAACAATTTCTTTTCCGCATTTTTCTTATGATCATTGGTTTCTAATGCAAATCCAATTTTTAGAATATTTTTATCTTTCAGTTTTTTTAGAATATCTATATTTTTTACTAATTCAATTTCTAATTTATCCGCTTTTTTAATTTTTTTATCTGAATATTTTTTTGGTTTATAATCAGATACTGCAGCGGACATTATTAATATATCATGATTATCAATATTCTCTTCAATCTTCTCAAGCATTTCATCAGCATTATTAACTTTAATGTTATTTGAAAATTCAGGTGGTGCAATGCTTAATTCTCCATGAATAAATGTAATTGCATCTGCTTTTGCATAATAACATGCCTTTGCCATTGCCTTTGCCATTTTACCACTTGATAAATTTGAAATAACTCTCACAGGATCAATTTTTTCCGATACTGCTCCTCCAGTAATAATGATCCTTTTCCCACTTAGTTTTTCTGATGGAAAATCAACTCTTTTAATAAGATCATAAATATTATCCGGATTAGGCATTCTTCCCTTTCCAAATGCATTACATGCAAGGAATCCCTCATCTGGCTGCATAATAATATAACCAAGATTACTTAGTTTTTTAATATTCATCTTAACAATAGGATTATCCCACATCCGTTCATTCATTGCCGGTACAAATATTGTTTTCTTATTGCATGATAAAAAAACTGTACTCAAAAGGTCATCAGCAATCCCATTTGCACATTTACCAATAATATTTGCTGTTGCTGGAGCAATAATAAAAATATCAGCCCAATCTGTTAAGGAAATATGAGAAGTATCCGTTCTATCTTCCCATAAAGTATCATATGCTTTTTCGCCGGATAATATTTCAACAGTTGCTTTTCCAATGAATTTCTTTGCATTTTCAGTTAATATTACCTTAACATTATACTGATTTTTTTTAAGAAGACGAATCAAATAACATGATTTATAGGCAGCTATACATCCTGTTATTCCAATAAGTATATTATTCGTTTTCCTTGATTTTTTCATCTAATTTTCCATCTCTAAAATCATTTATTGAAGCAGCCATTGGATCAGTTCTTTTTACTCCATCAGGAGGTGCAATATCACCTTTTATAAAATATGTGTAATTCTCTTCATGATACTTCTTTGCTCGCTTTGCAATAAGAACACAAGCAAGATATTTGTTCTTTGACTTTTTGTAGATCTCCTCAATTGATAAAAAATCCATTTATAGCCTCCTTTTATTAATTACAATATTTTCAATTTCTTTATATGTTGATTTAAGTTCATTGTTTTCAACAATAAATTCAAACTCTCCTGCAAAGTCCATCTCTTGTTCCGCATTCTTAAGTCTCTTTTCAATCACCTCATCATTATCAGTACCTCTTTCCTTTAACCGCTTTCTCAGTATCTCCATTGATGGAGGTACAATAAAGATCATTAATGCATTAGGATATTTTTTCTTTATTTCCATTGCTCCCTGTACATCAACATCCATCAGTATATCATTATTTCTACTGAGAGCATTATCAATATTCTCCCTTGGTGTTCCATACCAATAATCATGTACATAGGCATATTCAGCAAAATGATCTTTATTTTTTCTAATAATAAATTCCCTTTCTGTTATGAAATGATAATTTTTTTCTTCAACCTCATCTTTTCTCATTGGTCTTGTTGTAGCTGAAATGGAATACTCAATATTATTAAGCTGTTCTTTAAGCATTTTACATAATGTTGTTTTACCTCCTCCTGAAGGAGAGGTTACAACAATAATAAAATTATTCCACATTTAATACCTGTTCTTTTAATTTCTCAATATTCTCTTTTATAGTGATTACTGAAGAAATAATTTTAATATCCTCTGATTTTGACCCAATTGTATTTGATTCTCTTAGCATTTCCTGTAAAACAAAATTCATTGATGAACCGCTTTTAATTGATCTCAATTTTCCTATATGTGATTTTAATCGTGATAATTCCTCAGTTATATCCATTTTATCAGCATAAACCAAAATACTTTCTAATATAAGTGATTCATTCTTCTTTATCAATGTTCGGAGTTTCTGTTCTTTCTTTTTAACACATTTTTTAGAATTCTTAATAATTATCAATCTCTGCTGCTCAATGATCTTTAAATATTTATTTATTTCTACTGATATTTCCCTGCCTTCTGTAATACGCATTTTATCTAGACTTTTAATTATCATATGTGAATTTAGTAATATCTGCTTTTCTGTTTTTTTACCAATTATCATTTCAGGTATTAGCATATCCATGTATTTTGTAACTATTAGATTCTGTAAATTATTATCTGCTTTTAAATTAAGATTCTTTATTCTTTTCATTATTTCCTTTATTGTGCCCGAAATAAAAGAAGTAGTATAATCCGTTTTAATGCCAAAATAAACATTGCCCCTTTTTACAGTTCCTGAAATGTTTTTCCTGAGACCTATTTCTAATTTTGATAATTCGTATGGTAATTTTATATTGATATTGAGATTTTTACCATTAAGAGTTTTCATTTCCATAGTAATATTTCCATAATTCTTTATAAAAAATGACTTTTTGGCATAGCCAGTCATACTCTTCATATCATAACTCCAATAAAAATGTTACAGGACCATCATTAATAAGAGCAATCTGCATATAAGCACCGAACACTCCACTCTGCGTTTTCACATACTTAGAAAATCTCATTAATAATTTTTTGAAAAGCATTTCTGCTTCATCCTTGTTCATGCTTTCTTCAAATGATGGTCTTTTACCTTTTTTTAGTGATCCATATAATGTAAACTGTGATACTAAAAGAATTTCTCCTTTCATATCCAAAATACTATTATTCATTTTTCCTTCATCATCCTCAAATATTCTCATACCAATTATTTTATTAACTGCCTTCTCCATCTTCTCTTCATTATCATTATGAGTAAAACCAGCAAAAACTAATAAGCCATTTTCTACCTGTGCTGTGATCTTACCTTCAATCGATATTGATGCCTTACTTATTCTCTGTATTAAAAATTTCATTATATCCATCCTTAAATCCCGCAATAAACCAATTTATATGCTTATCAGAATGTGATGTTATTAGATTTCCGCTCCTTATTACATTATATGCAACAAAATCAATATCATCATCTTTGTATTTTTCATAAATTCTATCATTAAGCTGCATACTGATTTTTTCATTCTCCACAATACCTGATTCAAGTAACATTAATCCGGATAATCCAATAGTAGCAATTATACCATCCTTTTCATTGATTTTCCTAATGATTGTCTGCATTTTTTCATTACCGGATAATCGCAATATACCACTTCCACCTGTAATAATCAAAAAATCTATATCCAAATCCATTGAATCCAATAATGTAAATGGTACAATTTTCATACCATTAAAACTAACACATGTATCATATTTGTCTGAAAGTATGAAAAATCTAATATTCTCTTTTTCTAAGAATTCGGATATCTTCACATATTGTACTTTGTCAAAGTCCAATCCAGGTATAAATAAAGCACCAAGTGGCAATTCATCCGCCTGAGTAACAATAAATACCATTAATATACATAATATAATAATATATTTCATAAGAAAATATATTATACGGACTTTATTAAAATAGTCAAGAATTCTTTACTTATTAATTATTATATATAATATGATTGATTTACCAAAATCAACAATTAAAAAACTCCCTCTGCTTACTCTGAGCATAACCAAAAGATAATTACCTTGTTAATACTTTACTTATATTTAGCTGTTACTATTAATAATATACTTATGCCCGGGGCTTGACAATTTGACATTTTTACACCTTTTTTCAATTTCTATTATGGTATTTAGTATTAAATAACATAATTTTGGGTTATAAAGTGGGCAATTTTATATAAATTCAATGAAATATAGCAATTTTGTGGGATTTCTAATGTCAAAATGTCAAGCCCCGACCTTAGATTTTTTATAAAAGAAAGGTCATAATTCTTTTCTTAAATAAATTATCAATATAATTATAAAACCTTGTTAGATATTCCTTATATAATTTCTCATTATAATCCAATGTTACCTTTTCGCTATTTATCATAGAGCCATTCTTAAAACGAGTAACAAAGGTTGCATAGAGAAAATATACAAGAACCCAATCTCTTGTTTTAAAATAGTCCCATGTTAAGTGGAAAGGGTCGAGGGAAAAATCCCTGCGATTTTTTAGAAGTGCATAAACAGTAAGACCTGTTACAATTGTATTAATTGAAAAATCTCGTATTGCATGCACATAATTACCTGCATATAATTCTCCAAGTCCAGGTATAAAATTACTCCATATAATAGCAAATTGTGGATCCTTTAAACTTATAGTAATGTATTTCTCCAAATCCTGCAATACCGAATCAGGTAAGAATTCAGGAATAAAATATATTTTATCTTCCTTGTTTATCATTTCTGTTATAAATTCCAAACTGCCTAAAAGAGTATCACTTTCAGGCATAAATGCTTTAAGTTCCATAATCGCATTATCATAATATGCATTTCTAAATAATAAATATGAATTTATAAGTGATGCATATTTTAAATCTTCTTTGGTATTAACTTCATAGGATGCTTTCATATACATTTCATCAGCAATATTAATAAAATCAGACATTGCATATATTGCAGCAATATTCAAATAGTATGAAGAAGAATCAACTAAATTATTCTTAAATGCATACTCTTTATATGCTCCCACAGCTCTATAGTAGTCCCCTTCATTAAGGAACTTCTGATACAATTCTTCAGAATGAATAATCAGTAATGAAAATAGAATAATCACTATTAATAATTTCTTCATAATACATCCTTTCATGTGCAGGAAAATAGATCTTTGCACTATTATAAGCTCCGTATAATTCACCAATATAAAAAATCCCTGTTAATGAAATTGCCCCATACATAAATGGTTTATTGTCAATCCAATAATAAAAATATGATGCAATAGCAGGAATTAGGATTGTAGAGAATGAAAATACTCCATCACCCACTCTGTCACAATAGAATCTTCCTGCACCTGGAATTATTGCTGAAAGAGCAATTGCAATTGCACTATTCTTTCTTTTTATTTTGTAATAATCAGTGAATATTTCATTAACCTCCTTATTCTCTGTTGGAAACTCGCATTTTTTGAATTCTCCATTAAATAATTGTGCTATAAATTTAATATTTGTCTGCTTTTCATTTGCTGGTTTTATATTAAATATTACATCAAATTTCTTCTGCAAAAATAGAGTAATGAAATAATTGTTTGCTGCCTGTTCATTTCTATCTTTAATTTCATCAAAGTACATTTCAGCAGTTCTATAATCACCTTTTTTTAAATAACATACCCCCAAAAGGTTCTTAATATTTAGAGTGTCGGGATTTTCACTCATAAAGTATATTTTTTTCAATTCTGTTATAGTTCTGTAGTAATCATTCTCTTCAAATAAAAATTCCGCAAATTCATAATTCTCCGCAAATAATATATTTGAGAGTATCATTGCTATCAGGATTATTAATATTTTTTTCATATTATCTCCTTTAAGGATTGTCAATAATTTTATAGCCCCGTGATTTTGTTAGTACATAATCATCATAATATAGATACAAATATTCTCTAACGGCATGATTGCATCTCTGAAGACGATCAATACTCATTAGGACTCCAATAGGTCCATGTTTCCTGATTGCTTTAAACATATAATTTGAGCAACTGGGAGAAAAATTACACACTTCTCCCTGTGCCGGTGAAATAAATTTCTGATAAAATTTTATTAGTGAAAGAAAAACAAGTTCACCGCTATTTTCTTTTAGCGTTTTATCATAATGTTCATCATAATAAACCTCCAATGTATCATTAACATCAAAGGGCTTTTCAATATAAATTACTTCAGATTTTAATATAATTCCTGATATCAGAAAGAAAACAATCAATATTGTTTTCTGGCAGTGAAAATCCCGCTGCCATTTTATGCCCACCCCAGGAATTGAAATATTTTTCAAACTTTTTAAAAAAAGTAATCCAATTGAATTTAATGACACTTCTTGCCTCTCCGGCATATTCATCTCCTTTTTTCCCAATTATCAAAACAGGTTTCCTTTCTGCAACTGATACACGCCCTGCAAGTAATCCCAAGCATGAACTGTTAATACTATTGCTCACATAAATAATTATCTCAGTATTTTTATTAATTCTCTTAATTTCTTTTTTATAAATTTTGTCAAATGATAACATTTCATCTCTATTTTGATCTCTCATCCTTTTAATTGCTTTTTTACTTTTTTCCGAATTTTCAGTATTATTTGTTAGAATATTAACAATAGGATTAGTATTCCTGATCGTCTTTGATTGATGAAATATACCGCACAAATCCATTTTATTATTCAAATAATTACTTAATGTTGGATAATACTGTTTAAGAAGGGAATATTCCTTTTCTAAATATTTATTGAATCCTGTCGTTTTTACCTTATCACAAACGGTTCCTATCCCTGCAAGCATAATTGATTTTTTGTCACTTATTAATGTATTTGTATATGATCTTTTTTTTAAAAAATGTTTTTTCAAATAAGTTGAAAAAATCAATGATACTCCTGCTCCTGAAAGATTTTTAAATTTTCTGTTCTTTATTATATGAGGGTTAATATATGGTACATCTTTAATTATTTTTTTATATGGAACATGATGATCTGTAATAATTACATTTACATTTCTCTTTAATAGATACTCAACTTCATCTGTGCAGGATGTTCCACAATCAACTGTTATTACAAGATCAAATGGATCTTTTAGAATTCTTTGTAACTGTTTAATATTTAATCCAATGCCATCATTTTTTCTTGCAGGAATAAAATAATCGGCTTCATATCCGCTGTCTTCCAATGCTCTTAAAAGAATAGTAGTTGCAGTCATTCCATCTGGATCTTCATCACCCCATACAAGGATCTTTTTTGATTTTTTCACGATACTTAATGCATCCTTAAATGCATTATCCTTAAAATCTTTATATCCTAATACTGTTTTACCCATATATCTTCGTATTGTTCCTTTTGTGCAAGTTTAACTAAATGCTTATTTGTCATTTCTAATACTGTTATGAACGTGAGAATGACCTCATACATTGTATCAAGCATCATAAGATATGCAGATATATTTAATTCACCATCTTCTTTCAGTATTTGTGTTATTTCTGCAATCTTTTCACCTATTGTTTTTTTTACACTAGGAATCCTGTATGAAGTTAAACTCAATCCTTTTTTTAAAATTGGAGTAAATGCATTCATTAGATCAACAATAGATAATTCCTCTTCTACTATATAATCCTTTAAATGTAAATCAATATTCCTTCCAAATAATTTTCTTGCTTCGGTTTCAATATTTCTAAAGACCTCGCTTGCCTTCTTTATTTTTTGATATTCTAATAATCGCTCTATAAGGGGTCTTCTCGGATCTTCAATATTCTCATCATCTCCATATTTCGGAAGCATGAAATCGGATTTTATTTTTATTAGCGTTGCAGCCATAACAATATACTCACTGGCAATATTAAGATCCAATTTCTTCATTTCTTCAATATATGAAAGATATTCTGTAGTGATTTTTGTAATATTAATATTATAAATCTCAATTTCATTTTTATTTATTAAATATAAAAGAAGATCTAATGGACCTTCAAATTGATCAATCTTAACAAGTAATGTGTTCTCACTCATTTTAGAATACCATCTTCAGTCCTATTGAATGCCCTATACCAAGTTCTCCCCAGAATTTAGCTGCATAATCAATTTCAATATTTTTATATGATATTCCAAAACCACCAGATAGTCCTGCTACAAGATCCAATGATGTTCCTGATTGAAGCATCTGTTTATCAGAGGAGATCCCTCCGCGTAAAACAAAACTAATATCATTAACAAATGTTACTTTCTGCTTTTGGGTTTCTACTTTCGGTTGTTCATCTGCCTTTTCTACATTATCTGATTTAGCAGCCTTGTCAGATTCTTCCTCCATTTGCTCAAGATAGTCAGCATAAGAAAGATACTCTTCTTCATCTTCTGTTTTTGTTGAATCATCTGCAATATCAAGTTTAGTAATTACACTATCAGGTATTTCTTTCTTTATTACTATACTATCAGCAATGCTTACCTCTACTATCACACTATCTATTATTACTGCTACTTCTTTCAAAACTGCTTCAGGATCTATAATATCTTCAATTCCTTCTTCTATTTTTTCAATGTTTAATGTATCAGAAATTTCTTCATTGTCTTTCTTTACTTCAGTAAAAACTGTTTCTGTTTTAGTAATACTATTATCTTCATTATAATCAGTAATGTTTTCTTCAATAATAGTTTTTTGCTTTTTCATAATATTTAATTCAATACCAACAGAATAAAAATATTTAGAATCAAGGATTTTCCCACCATCAATATAAATACTTACAGGTAATTCATCATTCTGAAGAGCAAAACCCCCAATAATCCTTGCAGGTAAAACTGTGTAATCAGCGTTTGCATACGAAACACCAACATTGCCTGCATATAAACCCAAATTAATAAAATCATTAATACCTGTATAAATAATCCCTACTGACAAGGCACCTGCAAATTGATTATAATTAATAATGTTTTCAACTCCAATAAGTGATGAAATCCCAAGATGGATATCACTATTTATTGAATAACCATAGGAATAATTGAAAAGAATAGTATTCCCTGAAAAATCACCAATATAATTATTTAAGGAATCCCGCTGTTCCATTGTTCCAGAATTGAAGTATTTTATTCCAAATCTCATTTTATCCATATTATATTCAATATAACCAAAATGAGATGCTGCAAAATGACTTGTATAGGCAATATATAGATCATTATTTACTGCGTTAAAAGCAGTTGAAGCAGGATTAAAAATATCCCTATGAGGAGATGTTACTGCAGCTGAGCTCATAGAAAGAGCACTGCTTAATGGTGTAGTTGCAACATTAATATAAGTAAATGGCAATTCTCCCGGAGAATACTGTGCATATACAATTAATGAACTTAAAGTTAATAATATTATAAATACTTTTTTCATGATTAGCTCCCATTCAGATATTTCATAGCAATATCAATATATTCCTTATTTCCAATGTATAATGGTTCTCTCTGATGAATCATATTTGGTTTAATATCAAGAATATTCTCCTTGCCATTTGTTGCACTTCCACCTGCCTGCTCAATAATCATTGCTAATGGATTTGCTTCATACATTAATCTGAGTTTTCCTCTTGGTTTTTCCTTTAATTTATAATCCAGTGGATACATAAATATTCCGCCATACAGTAAATTTCTGTGAAAATCTGCAACCAATGAACCAATATATCTTGAACTAAATGGTTTCTCAGCTTCTTTGGTGAAATAATCTATCATTTTTTTTGTATTCTCATCCCAAAATCTATAATTAGCCTGATTAACCGAATATATTTTTTTACTGTTTTCAGGAATTGTGATATTCTCATGACTAAGTATAAATTCTCCAAGCGATGGGTCTAATGTAAATCCATGCACTCCTTCCCCTGTTGTAAATACAAGCATTGTTGATGAGCCATATAAAATATAACCAGATGCAAGCTGTTCTCTTCCTTTTCGCAGAAAATCCATTTCTGTTATTTCTCCATCCTTTTTTAATTTGTAAATTGAAAATATTGTTCCAATTGATACATTAACATCAATATTTGATGAACCATCAAGGGGATCAAATAACACACAATATCTTGCTTCGGTATGATCTTCAAAATAAATTGGATCTGCCATTTCTTCTGATGCAACTCCGCCTACAGATTGATTCTGTGACAATATATTAATCAATGTATCATTTGAGTAATCATCCAATTTCTGCACCTGTTCACCCTGAATATTTTCATTTCCAGTAAGGCCAAGTATCTCCACAAGCCCTGCTTTATTTACTTCTCTTGAAATGATTTTACTTCCAATAATTATGTCACTTAAAAGTAAGGTAAAATCTCCCTTTGCATAAGGGAATTTTTTCTGCTCATTAAGAATATAGTGCTGGAGTTGAACCGCTTTATTGTTCATAGTATCTCCTTGTTATATAGTACTTATAAATTGAAATATCTCGCAGGCATCATTAGTAACAAAACCTGGTTGTACCTGCGATAATTCATCTTTAAATTTTTTTCTTTGGAAATGAATTGAATGCATACCCGCTTCACAGGCACCTTCAATATCTGTACTGAGAAGATCTCCTATATGCAATGCTTCATTTGGTTTCATATTAAAATAATTCAATGTATAATCAAAAATCCGCTTATCCGGTTTTGAAACACCAATCTCATCTGAAAATGCAAAAACATCAAATGCATTATAAATATTGAGATTTTTAAGTAATATTCTCAAATATCTTCCCGGTGTATATCCGGTATCTGAAATCACTGCAAGAGAATATTTCTTATGTAATTTAAAAATTAATTCCTCTATGCCATCAATCAATTCATTTTCACCATCAAGTAGAGATATTTCAATATATTTCACCACTTCATTAAAAAAATCATCATTGGGTTCAATATTCAAAGCCGAAAAAAATTTATACATCATAGCCGATGCTATTGGAGTATAATGTCTTGATTGCCATTCCTGCATAAAATACTCCCATGAGTATTGAAGTGCTTGTTCAATATTATTTATTGAAATATTGAAATCGTTTCGTTTTAGAATTTTTGATAATTCTGTAATTCTCATTTCTCTCAATGTTTCGGTATTTGCACCTGACACAAGAGTATTCCATAAATCAAATGTTATTAATTTTATCATAGAAAATTAAAATTGTTTTTACCGGGAATATTATTTTTCTTTGTCATATCAATCATTTTAATAACTGTATTTTTAATATCTTTTTCTATATTGCTAAGATTATCAAGCTGTTCTTTAATTAAAACATTATTGGGTTCCTTTATCAATGCTTTTTCTAATGATCTTTTCATTACATATGTTATTTTGGAATTTGTTTTTTCAAGAAATAATATATTATGCTGTGCTAAAGCATAATAGTAATGTGATTCATCATTTTTAACCATTTTCAAACTTACAAATGTATGATATGGAGAATTTTTCATTAAGAAATAAAAACTGATAAAATATGCTATTTCAGAATCATTTCCTGCTATTCTATTGAACAATTTTAATATATTTAAATACTTATCTTCATTCATAATAGAATACATATATCCCATAAGACGAATAAGTAATTTTCTATCAAGAATTTGATCCCGTATAACAGCATCATATATGTAATTTATTATATCATTATCATGCTTCCAAATAGCATTAATAAGTAAAGAATAATTTATATTGTTATCCATAGTATATAAATATATATATTTATATATATAAAGTCAATATCTTTATCAGGGACGGTTGTTCACATATTATAAATAAGTAATGGGACGGTCGTTCACATATTATAAATAAGTAATGGGACAATCGTTCACATATTATAAATACTTCTTAGGATTTACAAAATTTGAACGACCGTCCTTTCTTATCTCTTCTTTCTTCTCTTTTCTTCTCCTCTTCTATTTTTTCTCTTTCTTATCTTTTTCACATTAATTCTTAATCTTTCTTAAGATTTCTTATTTGAACGAGCGTCCCTATATATTTATTTTATAACTATAATTTTATCACTATTAATAATTTTATTATCAATTTCATTTACTATACAATACTGACCCACTACTATTATTCTATTTAATTTCCTGCCATCAATTGTATATATTATTAATCCCTTTTCCTGTATCTCTCTATTTAATAGTTTTATATCTTTGTATATACTAAAATCTAATAATCTATTGTTTTTATCTATTGATACTCTTTTCTCTCTAATACCTGTATAAACACCTGTCTTCACATCAATTTCTCCTGGTGCATTGTCGGCTATATAGAACCATCTGCTATATGGCTGCAGAATACCCTTTACCATATCATATTTTATTCTTACTCTCCATTTATAATAGGTATCATTGCTTAATCCATCCACCTGTTCAATAATATTTATTCCATTAAGTTCCGTTGTATACCATGATACACTTTCAATAAGTCCTGTTCCATCAAATGGGATTCCCAATGCCTTAACTTCCCACTCTAATTTAACATTATCTATACCCATATAATTTCTTCCTGTTAATCCTATTTTGAATCCATCTACTGAATAGCTTTTAAGCGGTGCAACAATTAATGCTGTTTCATCATTTCTCATCTGAATGGGTTTATAGGATAAACCACCTTCATTGCCATAATATACAAATGCTGCCCCTTCATCTGATTCTCCATTATCATAACAATATGCTCCAACAATAATATCAGAGTATCCGTCTCCATTAACATCCCCTGCTGATGCTACATTATTCCCTAAACATGCATATGCTTGATTGCTTTCACCTATCCAATCCGCTGTTAATGATAATCCACTGCTGCTGCCATAATATACAAATGCAGCCCCTTCAGAATCCTCTCCATTATCATATAAATATGCTCCAATAATGATATCCGAGTATCCATCTCCATTCACATCCCCTGCTGAGGATACATTTACTCCATATTGTGAATTTGCTTGATTATTATCTCCTATCCAATCTGCTACAATAGAAAGTCCGCTGCTGCTGCCATAATACACAAATGCAGCTCCTTCTTCTGTTTCTCCATTACTATAATAATATGATCCAACAATAATATCAGAATATCCATCCCCATTCACATCCCCTGCTGAGGATACATTTACTCCATATTGTGACTTTGCTTGATTATTATCTCCTATCCAATCTGCTACAATAGAAAGTCCGCTGC
>JAUVJU010000148.1 GCA_030592285.1 Caldifarciminota bacterium | reverse complement strand
TTACCCTTCAGTGGTTTTCTTCCTCGCCCTCGACGGGAGAGGACTGAGGTGAGGGTGCTAACGAGAGTGTAAATTGTAAACCGTAAATTGTAAATCCATGTCATTGTAGGGGCAGACCCCTGTGTCTGCCCTATTCTCCCCTTCCGTGTTTAATTTACCCTTCAGTGGTTTTCTTCCTCACCCTTGATGGGAGAGGACCAGAGGTGAGGGTGATTTTGTATATAAATAATATATTAAATAGATTTAATATATTTTAGGTAATGGATTAAAACTACTCTAATTATAATTCACAATTATATAAATGTGGTGCATATTTGCATACTATATGCTATTTATTTGAAAAGTTATCATAAGGAGCAATTATATATCCTTCTTGTATCTGGCATAGATTGCAATTGTGTTGTATCAAGACAGAAAGAAGCAGTATCGCCTGATAATATGAGCCCCCACTTATATCCTTTATATTCTTCATTCAATATCTTTTTTATTGCAGAATATGTGTTAGCCCAGTTTTTCCATCCTTTAGATGCAACAGGAGTCTGCTGAATCCCATGAATCGCAATTATTGGGTAATCCAAAGCTAACAGATTAATATATGTTCCAAATATTAATATTAAAGCTATGAGATATTTTATAATCTTCATCTTCTACCTCCTACTCTTATGTTTATACCTAAAAATATACCACTTGTTCCTATCATAAGCTTTTTACTCCCCCACTCCCATGGTGAGTTGTTATGATATTCTACTGCATGTCCTACCTGAAGTTTTATAAAAGGAATTATCTCAAATTTCTTCAGTAAAATATGTCTTTCCAAACCACAAAATATTTCACCTCCGATACACTTTCGTTGGACAATTGCTGTTTTATCTGATAAAATACCATTAATAGCAGAATGATAGTTTTCCTCAGTATTTGCTATAAAATGATTTATAGAAACACCATAATAGAATGTTTTAGTTTTATAATATTTCAGTAATATACTATTATAATATATTGCCCATCTATCTGTATGAAATCCTGCTATACTATTATAATTCTCATCATATAAAATCATTCCTAGTCCTTCCCTTTCCGTTAAATGGGGGAACCATCCATATTTAATTCCAATTGCTATTCTGTTATTAGGAGGTAGAAATATATTCAAATTTACTGAATTAAGCCAATTGAATAAATTGTCAGGATAATAGGAAAGATAATTCTTTTTTGGTTTTAAAATGTCTCTGGATCCAGTGCAGGCTCCTCCTGTATATCCAAATTCATATTTAAGTGTCTTATACCATGGTAACTTTACTTTCTCACTCTGTAAAATAGGGTTTTCCAATTTAACTGCGAATGTATCATTTGCTTCCGTTAGTATTGGAATACTGATTAATAATACAAAAAATGCAATTATAATAATAGTTCGTTTCATAAATTCATCCAATTTAACTTATAAATAAAAATAATTATTAAAATAAAACATAACACAAAACCTCCTTCTATATTGTAATATATTTTTATATATTTGCAATATGTAATATAAATAATTCCTCCACATCCCCTTTTGTGTAATTTGTTCTAATTCGTGAAATCGTATTAGAATTCCTTTCCGTGTTTAATTTACCCTTCAGTGGTTTTCTTCCTCGCCCTCGACGGGAGAGGACTGAGGTGAGGGTGTAATTGGATTTGACTTTTTACTTTTTTGTGTTTAAATTATAATATGGTGTTGAATAATGATATACTCGGCAAAAATTAAGAATCCAAAAGGAGGTAATAAAGTATTAAGAAAATATCCTTGATAGCCCGACTTTCTATGTCTATCAATGAGGCTCTTGGTTCTAAATGTATGAAAGTTATTATGAATGGTAGCGAAAGTTTGACGAGTAACTCAAGTCCTCGGAAGAAAGCCGAATGGGTTGTACAAGCGATGCAAAAATTGTCTGAGAATTGCAATCTGAAAACGGGGAAATATATAATGTCCAAATGCTCTTGTTCCTATCCAAAGATTACACAATGAATATTGGATTAAAAGAAAATACATTAAGATTGGCAAATCATAACTCGAAGTGGAAAGAACTATTTTCTAATGAAAAATTGAAATTAGAAAACATTATTGGTAATTATATAATTACTATTGATCATATTGGTAGTACTTCAATAAACGGTATAAAAGCAAAACCAATAATTGATATTTGTATTGGATTAAATAACTTCGACGATGGAAAAAAATGTATCGAACCATTAGTAAATATTGGTTATATCTATAAAGGAGAATGTGGAGTTCCTGGAAGACTTTTTTTTAAAACAAATGATGAAATCGTAACTCATCACATACATATGTTCAAATATAAAAGCGATAAATGGAAAAAACATATTTATTTTAGAGATTATTTAAATAAATATCCGCTAATAGCAAAAGAATACGAAAGCCTTAAAATAAAATTACTTAAATTGTATATAAATGACAGAGAAAAATATACTGATGGAAAAGCTGATTTTATTAATGAAATAATAAAGAAAGCTTATAATGAATATGATTAGGCACAATCATTACATAACTGATCGTATTAAAATATTTCTACAGATTGTACATTTTTTTAAATGCTGTTGCAAACAGGTTTAATTTTTTAGTATAAATAAACAAGGGTTAATGGGAAGGTAATAATTTCTCATACTTTCTGATTATTATCTACTATTGCTAATATACATAGGAGGTTGATATGATATTGAATAAGAGACAGATTGAGAACAACATCAACTGGCTATTATCACATGGTTCGTCACCAGTGATATACTTGACTCACAAATACCTTTTGAAAAGTGATATTCGCTCAAAGGAAATGAAAAAATTGTAATTAAAAATGTAAGGTGGTAAGATATATGAAGAGAAAATATATATATGTTTTCCTGCTGGTGTTTGGTCTTTTGGTGGTTTCGTATGTCCATTATCAATTCAATAACAATTGTAAGATAGTAGATATACTCATTATTAATGGAACCGTTATCACTATGGATTCTAACAGAACTATCCTCGAATCAGGTACTATTGTTATTAATGACGGAGCGATTGTTGCCGTCGGAGCAAGTGAATCCCTGAAGAGCAAATTCAAGGCTAAGGAAACCATCAATGTTAACGGCAAGATAGTTATGCCTGGCTTGATTAATACTCATACTCATGCTGCTATGGTTATATTTCGCGGATTTGCTGATGATCTCCCTACCCTGGAATGGCTGGAAAATTATATCTGGCCGGCAGAAGCAAAATATATCAATGCTGAGGTAGTGCGTTTGGGAACACTTCTTGCTATTGCCGAAATGATTCGTTCGGGTACTACTACCTTTAATGATATGTACTTTTTTGAAGATGAGGTAGCTAAGGCAGCCAAAGAAGCTGGTATCCGAGCTGTGATAGGCGAAACTCTGCTTGATTTTCCTACTCCTAACAAGAAGACTCCTCAGTTAGGTTTGAAATATACAGAAATGCTTATCCGAAAATGGCGTGATGATCCTTTAATCACTGTCGCAGTAGCGCCTCACGCTCCTTATACCTGTTCACCGGAAGTACTAATAGCAGCAAAGAATCTTTCTGATAAATACAATGTGCCCTTTCACATACATTTATCGGAGACGAAAAATGAGGTAAACGGTATAAAGAAAAAATATGGTCTTACCCCTGTTGAGTATCTGGATAACTTAGGCATTTTAGGTGATAATGTTATTGCTGCTCATTGTGTTCATTTGACAGAAAAAGATATTCAATTGATTGTCCGGCGAAAAGTAGGAGTGGCTCACAATCCGGAAAGCAACATGAAACTTGCCAGTGGAGTAGCACCGATACCAGATTTACTGAGTGCTGGAGCCAATATAGGATTAGGGACTGATGGAGCGGCAAGCAATAATGATTTAAATATGTTTGAGGAGATGGATACAGCTGCCAAGTTACATAAGCTCTTCTGCCATGATCCTACTGTGATTGATGCTCGGACTGTAGTAGAGATGGCTACGATTGGTGGAGCGAGGATATTAGGGTTAGATGAACAAATCGGTTCCATAGAGATAGGAAAAAGGGCGGATGTGATCATCATTAACACAAACAACCCTCATTTGATTCCTCTTTACGATCCTTACTCCCAGATTGCATATACAATAGATGGAGCGGATGTAGAAACAGTAATTATCGAAGGTAAGATAGTGATGCGCAATCATGAAATCCTCACTATTAGCAAAGAGAAAATTATACAAGATGTACGTGTATTGTCTGCACGAATCAAAGAGGATAGTAAGAAATAAATTGCAATATTTGATTTATGATTTTCAATTTATGGTTTACAAAATTGTAACTTGCTACTTTCAACTTGTCACTCGTAACTGTTATACATACCTATCTACACCACCATATTTCTATCAACTTGACTTGTATACCTAAAATCGTTTATTTTAATAAATATAAACTTTTGTAGGAGGAAGATATGAAAAAGCTACTATCTATTACCATTTTAATTGCATTTGCAGCTGTTATGGTAACCAGTTGTATAACGACAAAC
>JAUVJU010000184.1 GCA_030592285.1 Caldifarciminota bacterium | reverse complement strand
GATTATTTGTTATTTCTCCATATGAATTTACAGTTACAGAATCAATAATTGTATAGATAGAACTATTGAAATTGAACCCCAGATAGTTTGCCTGAATATCTGCATTATAAATATTATTAATTCTAAAATTTGAATTCTCATAAAACCATAATGAAAATGGACTGGATTGCAAAACAATATCTTTTCTCTTGATATTCAAATCTATAGAAAAAGAACCTGAATCCCATTTTTTCTGCATTGAAAAATATGGAAATGGTAAATTATAGAATGCAATACCTATTTTTAGATCATTACTCAAAATATATAGCCGATAAGTGTTTAAAGAAATGGTATTAATGCTTATTAGATCAATATCAAGAAATAGGGAGAAATCATCCATTTTTTGTATATAAGTAATATTGTGAAACATATCCATAAAAGAAGTGTTGAGTAGGTGCAGATAATTATTATATGCAATATTGAAATCCGGCAGATCAATATCAAAACTATTCTTAAAAAGAGTTCTCGTATTCATACTATCATATTGAGATGTTTTTATATTAAAAAAGGTATTATAATGAAAAAAAGTATTATCAAATATATCCCAATCCAAAAGAAATGTTGCAAATCTACCCTTTCTTGTATTAAAAACAAGATGTGAATTGAAATTAATATTCTTATCAATAAAATCCGTGTAAAAAAGAAAATCGGAAAATGAAGAAAACCCGCTTTCAATATAAATATATTTGGGATAAAATAATTTAAATGGAGAAGGCATTTCATAGATCTCAGGTAAATAGTAATCATAATTACTATCCTCTTCTGAAAATAATAATGAAAAGAGAATTAATATTATTATAATGATAATTGATTTATTTCTTTTCTGCATGGCTTAACAATTCCTTTTTCAGTAATTATTCCATTTATTAATGTATTTGGCGTAATATCAAAGGCAGGATTAATAGTATTTAGGGCAATTGAGATTTTTTTACCATTAATTGATGTAACTTCATTGGCATCTCGCAGTTCAACAATGATATCTTTTCCTGTATCAATAGAAAAATCAATTGTCGAAACAGGAGCAGCAACATAAAAGGGTATATTGTGTGCCTTTGCAAGAACGGCGGATTCATAAGTGCCGATCTTATTTGCAGTATCACCATTAATGGCAATCCTATCTGCTCCAACAAGAACAATATCAATTAAACCTTTATCAAAAATATAACCCCTCATATTATCAGTTAATAGAGTATATGGAATACCTGCTTTATTGAGTTCATATATTGTAAGACGACCTCCCTGTAAAAGCGGTCTTGTTTCAGGTACATATACATGAATATCCTTTTTCATTTCAAATGCCCTATAAGCAATACCAAGAGCAGTACCAATCCCCGGGCTTGCAAGCATACCGGTATTACAATGGGTAAGAATATTCATTTTTTCCTTTATTAGTTCATTTCCAAAATCAGCCATTTTATTACATGTATCAATTTCATAATTAAAAACACTAAAAGCCTCATTTTTAATAGTATCCTTAAATTTCTGAACATCTGTTATATCCAAATCATTTAAAATTGTTTTCATTTTATTAAGTGCATAGAACAAATTAACAGCAGTGGGTCTGGATTTAGATAATGTTTGAATAGCAGAAAATCCCTTTTCTCTGATTTTCTCAATTGAATTCTCATGTGAAAGGGCGGACAATACACCAAAGGCAGCAGTTACTCCTATTGCAGGTGCTCCCCTGACCTTTAATTCCTTTATTGCTGTAAAATAATCATCAATGGTCTTTAATTGAATCCAATCCTCAACTAAGGGCAATTTCCTCTGATCAATTGTTCTTAATGAATTATTCTCATAAACAAAATACGGATTTTTCATAATCATTATTATAGTAATTTATTGATATTTATACAAGATAAAAAATTCTGATAAAATACAATATTGTTGTCTATTCTTTTTCTTTTCCAATCTGTCATTCTGAAAACTTTCCTTGTTTGTCATGAGCTCGCCGAATGATCAGTGCATCTTGTCCTGAGTTAAATCGAAGGATTTTGTGGAGAAAAATGTAAATATATATTTTATTATGGGAGATTTTCCAAATCATCAAGATCTTTGTATCTTCCGCTTTTCTTCTTATTTTTCTTTAAATCATTCAAGGATATGAGAAACAAATCAACATCACCAATTGTTACTTTTTTTCTGAATTTTTTCGCATCATTAAAGTTCAATCCATCTACATCAGTTATAATATTTATCCTATTAGGTTCAACACCAAATTGAAAAACCATATTATCTTCTGTTAAATCTTCTACTGTTAAACCAAAATCAGCAAATCCGAATTCCTTTATAACTTCAATTATTTTTTTTGCATTTGATTCACTTTTATTCACCCATATATCAATATCACCAGTATATCTTGGATAACCATAATAAACAACTGTAATTCCGCCAACAATTATGTAATCAACGTTTTTTGCGTTTAAAAAACTTAAAAACTCTTTTAAATCCTTGTTCATCTTCTTTTAAAAATGTTTTAATATAATTTTCTCTTAAAGCATCCATTATGCTGATTCTTTCCTCAGGAGTCATTCTATGCCATTGTTCTCTATTGCTTTTCAATTCATCTTTTTGTTTCAAAATAGTAATAACTTTTTTCATATTTTTATTATACCATAAAACAGTTTTTTTACAATAATTAAGCTATTCTTCAAAAACAAAGGATTTGTGGGCAGTATGTTATTTAAAGCCAACATTGACCATTGTCCCTGCAATTTCTTTGCCTGCCGTAGGGGCGGTTTGTGAACCGCCCTAATTTGAGGATATATTCCGAATAATCTGAGGATATATTCTGAATAATTTGAAGAATATGTTGCATGCCGTGCCCTCTTTTTGCCATAGGCTATTGCAAGGATTGTCCCCAATAAAAATGGAAAAAAGCCCCAAATCACCCTCTAATACTCAAAATTATTCATCTTAAAATTGACTTCATTAATATC
>JAUVJU010000037.1 GCA_030592285.1 Caldifarciminota bacterium | reverse complement strand
ATAGAAGATCAAGAGGGCACGGCACGCCGTTCCCCTACGGCGGATAAGATGGATACCTGTCTACACAGGTATGACACGGAAAAGAAAATAATATCCTTCGGGCAGAACAAGAAGGCGGTTCACGAACCGCCACTACGGCTCAGGGCAGACACATCGGTCCGCCCCTACAATATTCATCGCAATAGCAAAATAGAAAGCGGAGATTGTTCAAAATTCTTCATTCTATATCCAAATACTCTTTTTCTAATCCAATATCGGCATACTCTCAATTAGTTTATTCCAATCATGATATAATGCTTCAAGTAATAGCGTGATCTCTCTTTCCCTTTTTCTGTTTTTTCTTACATTTTCGGAATCTTTTTTATAAATATCTGTATCTGTCAGCATTTTAAAGATCTCATCTCTTTCATTCTCTAATTGTGATATCTGTTCTTCAATATCCTTAATTTTCTTATTGATCTCAATTCGTTTATTAACTATTTGCTGCCTATTGCTTTTTTTATTTATCTTGTTAATTGGTAAAAAACTCTTTTCCTCATAATCAACAATTAGATTTTTCTGATATGATATATAGTCCCTGTAATTTCCAAAATGAATATGCAATTTACCATTATTTATTTCCCACATTTCATCACTTTTAACGGATTTCAATAAATACTCATTATGCGAAACAATAATAAAACCCGTTTTTAATCCTTCAAGCCATTTAATGAATATATCTATTGTATCAATATCAAGATAGTTTGTTGGCTCATCCAGTATTATATAATTAAATTTTGATATGAAAAGTTTGGTTAAATATAGTCTTATCTTTTCTCCACCTGATAAAACCCTGATCTTTTTATCATAATCATCTCCGCCAAACATCATCATACCAAGAAGTGTTTTTGCTCTGAATTCACTTGGTTCATCATTCTGGATAAAACTAAGTACTGTTTCACTGCCAGGTAATTTTGATATGCTGTCAAAATCAAAATACAGTAATTTCAATGATTCATTGTATCTTATATTACCATTGTATTTTTCATCATTGCCTGCAAGAATTCTTACAAGGGTTGATTTACCTACTCCATTTCTGCCAATAAGAAAAATCTTTTTTACCGGATTAATATCAATTTCAACATTTCTAAGAACATTTGTTTTATCATAACTCTTATCTTCAATTATTCCATTAATTCCTGTTTTTGATTTTATTACTTCAACATTATTATAATTAAATCTTGCATCTTTCTCTCTGATAATATGTATATTATTTATCCTATTTCTAACCTTTACTAATATCTTTTCTCTTGATTGTGCCATTGCTACCTTGCTTTCCTTTGCTTTCCATTTACTTATAAAAGCAATAAGCTGCTTTTCCTGTTCAAGTAGATTTCTTAATTCCTGTTTCTCCTTTTCAATGATCTTTTCCTTTTCAATTTTATAAAAAGAATAATTACCTTTGAATTTGTTTAGTTTTTGTCTGCTGATCTCAATTGTTCTTGTGCATAATGTATCAAGAAATTCTCTGTCATGCGATACAATAATAGCATTTTTCTTTGAATTAAGGAGATACTGTTCAAACCATTTAATTGATGGAAGATCCAGATGATTGGTTGGCTCATCAAGAAAAAGCATATTATTATCTTCAAGCAATAATTTGGTTAATAATAATCTCATCCTATATCCATAGGAAAGTTCTCTAACCTGCTTATCTATATGCTTTGAAAAACCTAGTGAGATAAGCATTTTTTCAGTTCTTTCCGGAAGTGAATACCCGGCATTATGTCTAAAATCCTCCTCATATACTGCAATATTATTTAATAATCTATCACTTGGTTTTTCAATATGTTTTATCTGTTCTAACATTTCAGTGTATTTATTATAATAATCTATTTCCTTTAAAACAAATTCAACCGGTTTTAATGGGGAGTCCTCAATATCCATTTCCTGCCTTAAATAGCCAATTCTTGTATCTGCTGATAAAATAATCTCGCCGTTGTCTTTTTCACTATTATTCGTTATAATATTAAATAGTGTTGTTTTACCACTTCCATTTCTTCCTACAAGTGCTGTTTTGCCATCCTCAAATACAATTCCTGCTTTATCAAATAATACTCTTATGCCATGTGATAATGAAAGGGAATTTATTGTTATCATTTAAATATATTAAAATTAACAATATTAGTTATAAGATAAATCTCAAGAATAGTACTTTCTACAAGATACATTATTCTATAAACAGTTCTAAATGTTAAGGCATATCTAAAAGAAAATTTTTTCATCAATGCAATAAATTTAAATAAATGGATAATTGTTCCCGGGATATATATAAGTGAAACCCAGATAGGCAGTATATTATAAATGCCCAGGACTATAAAATATATTGGAGCAATAATAAAGAAAATTGTTGAAGCAGTAAAGGTAAAGAGCGGTCCTTTTCTCACTGCCAATGTATTTATTTTTGTTTCTTTATCAACCTGATAGTCAATAGTCATGTGATTAAGATGCCCTGCAATCTCCGTAAGTCCAAAAAATATTGCAAATATCACACATCTGTAATCTACAAAACCATTTAAATAGCATCCAACAAGCACAAGGAAAGGCATTGTCAACATATCAAAAATATAGGGAAGGAATCTCCCTTTTTTAAGCATTACAACAGGATGAGTGTACATTGCCCAGATAAGCATAAGTAGTATAAGGAAAAACGAAAGCCGTATATCAACTAAAAGTGAAAAACCCACACTAAAAATAAAGAAAACTACTGAAATCCAGAAAACATATTTTTTATCTATCCCTTTAAATTTTTTATCAAATTTCTTATTACTATCCTTGATATCCTCATCAAATGTTGCATAATTATTATAACTAAGCACCTGACATAAAAATGAGATAATTGCTAATAATCCAAATACTGATCTTAATGAAAAATTGAATGTTCCAGATAAATATGCTGAAAACGAGTATCCCGCAATAGTCATAGCAAAATGCTGTGCCGTTTCAAATGGTCTTATTGCATATATAAATGAACGCAAATAATTTTTGAATTTACTCATCATCTGTCATTCCTTCAGCCACAAGCATACCAGATATTGCTGCTCCTACAATGCCGCGGGATTTTCCTGCACCATCACCTGCAACATAAATATTTTTTATACTTGTCTCTAAAAACTTATTTGTTTTATATTTAAATGAATAAAATTTAATTTCAGGAGCATAGAGTAAATTTTCTTCCTTAAGGATCGTATTATCAAAGATCTTATTAAGCTTAATAAGTGCTTCCTTTAATGATTTAATTATTTTATAAGGATATGCCATTCTAATATCCCCGGGGGAAACAAATTTGCCGGGCTCTAATGTGGGATTTACTTTATTAAACCATCTGTTTCTATCATAAAAAGTATCTAATTTGCTTCTCTTTTCATCTAAAAAATCGCCAACTCTTTGAATAATCGGTTTGCCATTACCCAAAATATTTGTTGCAGATGCAAAGAGTCGCCCAAAAAGAAATGGGTCTGTAAGCGGTTCTGTAAGTTCTATTGTATTAAGTAATGCAAAATTTGTATTCTCTGTTTTTGTTTTTTTTAGTGCATCACCATTTATAAGATTGAATTCATCATATTTCTCTATACGAATTCGTCCTCCAGGATTAGTGCAGAATGTTCTTACAGGTGTATTATATTTTGTTTTAATAATAAATTTTGGATCATAAAGTAGATCCGTAATAGGGTAATGTTCCCTTTTTAATTCAATTCTAATTCCTACATCAATTCTTTTTCCATTACTGTAAATAATACCAATATCCTTTGAAATATCCCTTAACCATTTTGAGCCTGTTCTTCCTGGTGCTATGAGTAGTTTTTCTCATTGTATTTTTTTGGTTTCAGAAATTAATGTAATGTCTTTTTCACTTATGATTTTCTTGATCTTTTCACCAAGCAAGATTTCACATCCATTTTCTTCAAGAAAGAAACGGATTTTTTTAATGATTCTTTTTGACATATCTGTGCCAATATGTCTCTGTTTTGCAGGGATTAATTCCGCATCATTTCTTTTTGCTCTATCAATCCACTCCTGATACATTGCTGGATTTGTACCAAATAGTTCAATAGGAGCCCCAAATTTTATAAATATATTATCAATTTGACTAATATATTTTTCTGCCTTTTTCTTACTTAATTGCAGTTCATTAAGATCCATACCAATCTCAGTACTAAGATTCAATTTACAATCATTCAGTAGTCCACCTGATGGAAATTTGTTTGCATCAATAATAAGGATATCATTATATCCCTTTTTTACTAATTTATAGGCACAGAAAAGACCTGCAGGTCCGGAACCAATAATTATTATCTTATAATGCTTCTTCATATACCTGCCTTATATATTGTTTACTGAATTCAATATTCCGTTTTAATGCAATATTCCTCACATTTTCAATCATTTCATCACTAATAGTATTAATTCCCTGTTCTTCCAATCTAACAGGAGAACCAATGCTGCTAAAAAAATTCTCCAATGCATAGATCACATCATCAGCATTACTAAAATTCTTATTAAACACCTCTTTTCCAAATAGCATTATTCTATCATTTAATTTATCTTTATTTACCCTAAGCCATGCAGGAATAATAATTGAAAGTGAGGCACCATGAGGTGTATTAAAAAATGCACTAAGTGTGTGACCAAACATATGATTCTCAAATCTATATTTGCCTATCCCTGCTGTTAATAGTCCATTAAGTGCAAGTGTAGATGCCCACATGATATCTGTTCTTGCTTTTAGATTATTCGGTTCATTTAAAACAATATTAATTGCATTCATTACCGTTCTTACAATTGTAAATACAAAACCATTTTGAATTGGTGTTGCATTATCATCTTTTGTAAAATATCCTTCAATTGCATGGGCAATAATATCTGCTGCAGAATATGCACTGTAATTCAAAGGAACTGATACAGTTAATTTAGGATCCAAAATGGAAAATTTCGGATACATTAATGGATTTCCTATTCCAATCTTTTCATTAATTTTATGATTGGTAAGAACTGATATATGGTTCATTTCAGAGCCAGTTGCAGCAATTGTAAGAATTACTCCAATAGGTAATGCTTTTATGGGTTTTTCTTTGCCTGAATAAAAATCCCATACATCACCATCATATTGACTGCCAATAGCAATTGCCTTTGCTGTATCTATTACAGAACCGCCTCCGGCAGCTAAGATAAAAGAACATTTCTTTTCTTTTACTAATTCTATGCCTTCATACACCTTTGATAAATCAGGATTTGATTCAATATTTTCAAGAATTGTAATATTATTATCTTTGAGTTGCTCTAATGTTTTTTCAAGGGTGCCATTTTGTTTAATACTGCCTTTTCCAATAACAAGAAGTATATTGGTGGAATAATCAGAAACTATGATATTTAATTTATTTAATGAGTCCTCACCAAATATAATTTTCACCGGATTATAATAAGTAAAACTATTCATTTTTTATTCTCCTTTAACATATTTTATATTAATGGAAGAAATATTCAAGTCAAGGGAAACGATAATCTAACAGTTCAATCTTGACAAATCAGTGTTATTGTTTTATATTTTATACATGAATAAAAAGAATACAATCATTGCTATAATAATATTAATTATTACTATTCCATTATTCTCTGATGTGGGTAAATTTAAAATGTATGAACAATCATCAGACACAATTGAAAAAGAAGTTGATTCATTAGAGGTAGATTATGATTCTAATGATTATGAAATTGGTTATAAGAATGGGATTAAGTATTATACTAAATTATCAAATAATCAATCATGCTTTTCTAACTATCATCATAAATTAACACGAAAAAGCATTGAATTGCCTAATTATATATTAAAGAAGAATTTGAATTATAGAACCGGATTTGAACATGGATATAGAGATAAAAACATCTTAAATCCATTGGTATTCATTTCACTCATTGTACTGGCTTATTGTTCACCTCTTATAATCACAATGATTGTGATGTTAGTAACTTTATGATAAAGGAGAAATTTATGAAATTATTTGTAAGTATATTATTAGTTTTTTTATGTATTATTGTCTTTTCAGAGAATATTATTATTTTTGATTACAAACCAGATGTTATAGATAATACTCAAAAATCTTCATTTATCAATGAATTCAATGATAATCTTATTTTATCAGGAAATTATAAAATTAATACACTATTTTATGAATCCCTTCCATCTTTCTGGCATAATTCAGATATACTTATAAGTATTTGTGATTCTTTAAATATAGATAAAGCAATCATTTTCAAATACTATGCTTTTGGTGATAATTTTGTTGTAAAAATGGCTGTTTTAGATATCAAGGAAAATAGATTTACAAGAATTGAAGAATTTTCATTAACCGATCCAAGAGAACTTAAAACAGTTGCAAAGAAAGCAGCATTAATGATTACGCAAAATAAGAGTGTTAAAGAATTGGAAGAAGTGGGTCTTATTATTCCTAATGAACAAAAGGAAATTCTTGAAAGGAGAAATATTGGATTAAAGGGAATAAGTTTTTCGGCGGGATATATGTGGTCAACAACACCTGCAGATCAATTATATGCTGGCGAATACAGGAAGGTTCTTCTACTTGCTGCCTCATTACCAATAGAGGTCTCTAGATATGGCAGAATGGATATTACATTTGATTTACTTATAGCAGCTTCTGTTGCAGCAACAGTTGGTTATACACATATATTTAAACCAACCACTATATCACCCTATTTAGGTGCAGATGCAGGAATTGAATATGTATATAACAGATCAAGTATAAATCCAACTGCTTCAATAGGCGGTATTGTTTTAAGACCAAAAGTAGGATATTTGGTAATGAATACATTTAAAACTAGTCTTTTTATTGAAGCTGCATACAGGGTAGTAACAAATGATTTTTTAGATAGTGGATTTGAATTTAGATTTGGATTTATTTTAAGATAAACTCGGAAAAAGTCAAACAATTTCCGAGTTCACTGAGAGTTTGAAATAATTATTTTATATAAAGCAATCTCTTTGATACTGAGAAATTATTTGATTCCAATTTATAGAAATATATTCCTGATTTGACTAATTTTCCATTATTATCCTGTCCATTCCATTTTACTGAATGCCAACCGTTATTCTTATAGTCATTTACAAGAGTTCTTATCATTCTACCTGACACATCAAATATTGTTAATGATACATTGCATTTATCTGGCAATTGATATTTGATTATTGTACTACCCTTTGAAAATGGATTAGGGATATTCTGTTTTAAAATATAATTATTTATCACCCTTTCATTATTAATAATGCTTTCCTGTTCAACAAGATGAGTAGATCCTGTTTCTATTCTGTATATCCTATTGTCAGATGTGCAGTATAATGGATTAACTAATGCAACAGAATTTTCCATATTGCCATCAACTGGGAATTTCCACTTAACCGCTGCATAATAGAATGAATCCTCCAATGCATAAAGGGTATCATTATTTGAACCAAAATATATAATGCCATTACTGTCAATTACCGGAGATGACCATACCCTGTCACTAACAGTATATTTCCATTTAATCTCACCATCAGGCGAAACAGCAACCAAATTATTAAAAGGTGTTCCAACATAAATTGTATTATCAAATCCAATTGCAGGAGAAGAATAATACATATCAAATAATTCAACCTTTGGAGGATCTATCTGTACAGACCATAGATCAACAAAGTATGAACCTGTATCCTGTATTGCATATAATTTACCATCATTTAGTGTAAAATATATTGTATCTCCATTTGTTGAAGGGGTTGAGTACATTCCTGATACAAGAGCTTTTTGCCACATTGTCTGGGAAGAATTGCCATTATCCTGTATTGCATATAATCTACTATCACTTACCACACTTGTATAAAGAATATTTCCATTTAGGACAATTCCGCTTGAATAGTTGTTGCCTGCTATAAGTAATGACCATTTTAGTTTTCCTTTGTTATCTATTGCATATACATTATTAAGTACTGTAATATATATTATGCCATTTTCTCCAATTATTGGAGGTGACTTTGGGTTTGCTCCCACTTCAAGATAATATGTCCATTTTCTGATCCCATCAGATGTTAAAGCATGCAAAGAATCATCATTTGCTACAAAATAGATATTGCCGATATCATCTATTGCTGGGGTTGAGCGCACATTGCCGCCAGGAACATCATATCTCCATTTATATGTTGAGAGGTCGGGATTCATTGCATATAAATAACCGCCATCTGTACCAAAATATATTGTTGTATCTGCTCCAATAATAGGTGAAGAATGTATAGAATTACCAGTTGTATAGGATACTGAAGCAAATGGATCCTCTGGACCACAATGGTCACTTCTACCTGAGTTACTCCTATCTCTTGAAAATAAGGGCCAAATAGGATGAATGGGTTCAACCCCAAGTGGTTCAATTACATTAACATTCCTTATTAATGTATCATCACCATTATACCCATCTCCTGACAGATCCGTGTAGAATGTAAATAAATATTCATTGCCGGAAGAAAATGAAGATGTTCCTTTGAATATAATATTCTGTGAGTTACTTGCTGCTAAAGAAATCACCTGCACACTATCAGAATAAATTTCAGTGCCTGCTGAGTCAATAAAACAATGTGTGTAGAATGTTTCAGTATTTTCACCAATATTTGATACTGTTACCTGAGGAAAATATGATTTCCCTCCTATTACAAATGATGGGGGAACAAGAATTGAAGACAAACTTACATTATGAGCAAATGTTCCAACACCAGTAACAAGGATATCGTCAATATACCAATATTCAATTCCACTTGACCTTGTTGTCTGCCATGCAAGAAATACTTTGTTTCCTATATAGGCAGATAAATCCATTTCACATGAATCCCATTCAGTCATTGCCCCGGAAAATGATTCCAAAACTGAATATGCACCCATATTTGAA
Source organism: Caldifarciminota bacterium (assembly GCA_030592285.1). GTDB lineage: Bacteria > Hydrothermota > 32-111 > 32-111 > 32-111 > JAUVJU01. The sequence goes on along the minus strand of JAUVJU010000037.1, from coordinate 8,286 downwards.
GAATCAGCATTAGTAGTTATTTTTAGATAATTGGTTCCATCAGTATTATAAGAGGTTTTGTAGTAAAATTTCAGTAATGATGATGCATAAGAAGAAAGATCAATACTTTTAGTAATAAACCAATGGTCTGTTTCACCTGAATTAGAATAGGATGAGCGGGCAGACCTGCTGCCATTAAATGCGTCATATGTTGAATATTGCCAAGCATCTGCTCCTAAATAATTACCATTGTAATCAGCATCAATAATTGTCCATTGAGAAGGTGGAAATGATCCTTCAAAATCCTGAATCAATAATGTATCATTTCCCAAAACAAACATAAACATTAAGATAAAAGTAATAAAAATAATAAAGTTTTTCATTTTTTACTCCTGTTATATTTTTGCACGGCTTTATATTATAGACTTTTTCATTACCATTGTCAATATTAATGATGGATTTTTTTATTGTGAATAAATACTTCCTCAATGAAAGTATAATGGCATGCCATTCAATTGTTTTCTAATAATAAAATTTTAATTGGAATGTATAAATAGGAGGTAATCCGTAAAAATCCTTTCCTAAATTTCCAATAACAAATGAGGAGTTTAAATCCATACTCAAATATTCTCTTGGCTGATATATTAATGATGTCATAATCATTGATGAAAGATCATTTGCATTTATCATTGCAGCAAACTCACCGCTAATTGTCTCTCCCTGATTAATCCCGATTATTGGAATTAAATAATGTTTACTAATAAGGAAATTATCATTAAGATATCTTCTTAATATATCATTATAAGTAAAACCATCTGTTTTTCCTTCAGAATAATAAATATATTCAAGTGAAGTATAAAGAAGATCATTAAAAGTATAATCCACACCAGCAATTAAAAAATAGTGAGAATAATCTGCTATGCTATCCTGAATCCAATATTCAACATCAGCAAAATAATCTATTTCAATCCATATTCCTGGTCCCCAGTAATCAGTAATTATATTAAAACCACTTAAAAGATATTCAACTGTATTTGTGCGAAACACAAAACCATTAAAAATTCTTCTTGTATTAAAAAAATGTGCAGAGAATAGAGATGCTGTAAAATAATTATTAATATTCTCAAATAAAAGTCCCTGTTTTGTCTGCTCATAGTCCGTGTGATCCTGATAAATAAAGGAAATCGTATTATCTCCAAAAGAATACATACCTAAAAATCCAAGAATTCCCTCTTCAATATATGAATAATCCATTGGTGATGTTGAACTAAAAATATCAGCAGGTGCATATGTTTGAGAGATTCCCCATTTCATTGGGAATTTTCCAAATTTTAGATTAAAGCCTAAGTAGTAGATGGAAAGATATGCAGTATTTATTTTCATACTATTACTAAGCTGATAATAACTGGGGAGATTATCTATAACATAATTAGGTATATTATCAGGATATGGAATAATATATTTGGGTCCGCCAATATAAAACTGTCCTAATCCTTGTAAATGAAAGGATGCAATGCCCTTGTCTGCATTCATATTCAAAATAACTCTATTTTCTCCATAAGCATTCAATGATTGATAATAGTAATAATTATAATTATATTCACCGCTAAATCTGAGTGCAAAAATAATATAAGGTATTATGATTAGAAATAAAAATATTTTTTTCATCTTTCAAAATAACTTTTTTGAAAATATTTATCATCTATTCCTGCATTCATTTTAATATCCTCATATACAATTTCTGTTCTACTGTTTTGCTTTAATTTATCATACATTAATATATTTATTGGAATATATTTTTCTCCAATTTTTTTATATTCATTAATAATTAATTCCTTTAAAAGCCGCTCTGATGAAGAATATATCTCTTCTCTTATTGGAATAAAAATATCCTTCTTAATATATACCATTTTCATTTTGTATGGAGCATCGGAAGACTTTGCTGTTAATTTAATAATATAGAGAGTATCTTTACTTAATAGTTCCATATTATATAAATCATTTGTTTTTCTGTTTTCCGACATATCCTCATAGGAAAAGTCGCTGCCCATAAAACCCTCTTTCAGCATATGTCCTTTAATCCTAATTGCTTTCCCTGCATTGGGGATATAAAGCCACATTTGATCATTCTTTTTCATAAATCTGTTTGTGTGTCCCGAGGATGATGCAAGGATCTCTATAAGTATATTGTTTTCATCTCTCATAAATATATCCATTGATAATTCTCTATTTTCATTGTATTCAAGAATATTCATTCTTGCTGTAAATTTCATATTTTTATAAACCATATTTTCATCTACTTTATCAAATATTTCCTCAACTGTCATTGGAAATATTAATATTGAAGAAATGAACATTATTATAAATAGATCTCTTTTCATAATTACTCCCTTAATACCTCTATAGGATTAACTTTCCAAATTCTTTTAATTAAAAATAGTGATGAAGACATTCCTGAAACAAAACTAAAAAGGATTGCCCATAAAATGATGCCTATGCTTAAATCTGTGTACCATACTGTTTCCATTGGAAATTCAATACCATTCATTGCTGATGAAATATCTATTCCATTGACCTCAAAATAATATGTTATTCCGGATCCAATGAATACACCAATTAAGGCACCAATTAATGTAATGATTATTGTTTCAATTAAAAACATCATGAAAACCTTTTTATTTGTAAGTCCCAATGATTTCATCATTCCAATTTCTTTTGTTCTTTCATAAAGAGCCATTATCATTGTATTTATTATTGCAATAGAAGCTAATGCGAAAATAATTGCATAGAAAATATACATAAAATATATTCCTATTCTCATCATATGAACCAAGCTGCCTTCACTTTCATAATAAATAATATCTATATCATTATTGTCCTTAAGTATTTTATCTATTTCATTAAATACAGAATATGCTTTTGAATCTGATTTTGCAATAATCATAATTTCTGTTACATGTGTCTTTGGGAGAGACAAGAGAAATTGAGCATCATCAATATGCATAAAAGCAGTTGTGTTTGCAATATATGAAATACCAGTTTTATAAAATTCTCTAACAATTAATCGTGTTCCATTCAGATAACCATATTTTGTTTGGGTAATAAGCACTATTGTATCATTAATATCAATATTGTATTTTTTTGCAAATATTGTTGATACAAGAATTTCCCCTTTTAATAATTCCGTATTCCTTAAAAATACATTTTCTCTTTCATTTTCGGGTCTTATTCCAATTACAATCATACCATCAATTTCTTCTTCATTCTGTGCTAACAGTGCACCAAATCTTATTCTTGGTCTAATATCCATAATTTCATTAATATTTTTGATCTGTTCTTCAATAACTGCATTATTTATGGATTTGTTTACAGGTAAAAGACGCTCCTTTTCTAAATATTCCGATGGTGTTATGCGTATATGTCCTGTCTGCATGTCTAAAATTGTTCTATACATTGGTTTGTATATTCCATCCATAAATGCTTGTCCGAAAATAAGAACAATTGCTGCAATAGCAATACTAAGTGTTGTTAATACTGTTCTTCTGTGATTTCTTAAAATATTTTTAAATGCCAATTTAAGTATAAACATATTTCACTTCATTATTTTTGAAATTTGTTCTTTCATAGCTCTTCTTGCAGGATACACAGACGATATTACAGCAATAATAAAAGTAAACAATACTGTTTTAACAATTATCATTATACTAAATGACCCTTTAATAACATTCTTTATAGGATATCCAATACTCATATCCTCCATAAATGCGGAAAAATCAATTCCATAATGATGAGCATGCCACATTAGAATTAATCCTACAAGGGATCCAATGGCAGTCCCCAATATTCCAATCATTGCACCTTCTGATATATAGAGTTTCATTATAATCATTGAAGAGGCACCTAATGATCTCATTGTACCAATTTCTTTTAGTCGTTCATATGTTGATAAAAGCATTGTATTTGCAATTCCCACCCCTGCTATTATAAGCACAATTAAAATCATAATATAACCAGATACCTGATCAAGGTATGCAAATGCAAAAAAATCCTTTTCTTCCTCTTTCCATGATACTATTTTCAGATCCGGATATTCTGAATTCAGGAATATTTGTACCTTATCAGTAAACCCATCTACCTGTTTTTCTTTATTTAGAAGAATTGCGATATTTGTTATTTCTCCATCAATGTCCAAAAATCTCTTTGCATTATCAATATTTACAATAATGAAATTTCTATCAATATTTGGATTTCCTGTATTAACTCCGCTTGAAAGGAATAGATCCAATGCATCATAAGTACCGAACTTGCTTCTTCCTTCAAGAAAACACAGGTCTCCATTATTAAGTTCAAATATTTTTTTAAGTGATGAACCAATAATAATTTCATCTGCTAAAGGGCTATCAATAGATACTAAAGTATCATTCAATGTTTTAAATGTTTTTCTATATGACTTGGGTTCAATACCAAGACAAAAAACAGGAATTTTGTTTATCCCATCAGATAAATTACCTGAAAAAAATATCTGATGTGTAAATGCTTTTATTTCATTGCTGTTTTTTAAATAATTTAAAAGTTTTATATCAGGAATAAATGTTGCATTATTATTATTGCTTCTTTTCTCAAAATCATAGTCCTTATGAAATATCTTTGCATGTGCTGTTTGGTAGTCAATAATATTACTAATTGACATTTCATTCATTCCATTTACAAATGACATCATATAGATAAGAAGAACAGTGCCAACAATTATTGGGATTGTTGTTAATATTGTTCTTCCTTTTTGTCTGAACATATTTTTTAAAGAAAAATTAAGAAAAAATTTCATTTAACAGTATCCTCTGTAATTTTTCCATCTCTTAAATACACAATGCGTTTTGCATAATCCATAACAAGATTATCATGGGTTGAAAAAATAAATGTTGTTTCATATTTCTCATTCATTCTTTTCATAATATCCATTATATTGGATGCATTCTTTGAATCCAGATTTGCTGTAGGTTCATCCGCAAGAACTATTAATGGGTTTTTCACCAATGCACGGGCAATAGCTACCCTCTGCTTTTGACCTCCTGATAATTCTCTTGGAAATCTTTTGTAAAGATCTTCTATACCTACATTCTCCAATGCATTCATAATTAAGTTCTTATGGTTGTTCTTTAATTCCGGATGAATAGCAAGGGAAAATTCAACATTTTCATATACAGTTAAAACAGGAATAAGATTAAAATCCTGAAATACAAATCCAATATATTTATTTCTGAATAAGGCAAGCTGATTACCATTAAGTTTTGTTACATCTCTTTCATCAATAATTATTTCTCCACTATTAACCTCATCAATACATCCAATAAGATTAAGAAGGGTTGTTTTGCCACTTCCCGATGGTCCTGCAATTGAAATAAATTCGCCTTTTTTAATATTAAGAAAAATATCAATCAAAGCATTAACCTCAATTGAACCGGTTTTATATATTTTTGTAACTTGTCGTATTTTAATTCCTTCCGGCATATATACCCCTTGTAATTATTTAATAAAAATTATAATGATTAAAGATCAATATGCAATAAGAAAAAATTGCAATTGACATAATAGCATTAAATTCATATAATATAGTAAATAAAATGATAGGAGGTTTTTTTATGTTCAAGAAGGTTATTATTACAATCATTGTTACAAGCATATTAAGTGCTACTGTATTAGCTGGTCCACTGTTTTCTATTGATAAACAGAAAGGTGGATGTGTTTCATGTTTAGTAGGCATTTTTGATACACGATCTGCATATGTTGTAAATGAGAAAAAGGTAAACATTGAACTGTTAGATGTAGTAAAATTAGCAACTAATTATCTTATTCCTATTCCAGTAGTGCAACTTTACTATATGTACACGGGATTTACGAATGATGGTGCTTCAGGATGTCTTTTAGGAATGTATGGCGGACAATATTCAGTAACTTCGCTAACAAAATATAAAACCCGTACAAAAGAAAAATGGGCAATCCTTTTAATCCCTGGCATCCAAATGGCACTTGAGGTATTTAATGGAAAAACATGGACTGAGGTTGTTAAAGCAGAAAATCTTAAAAAGTAATTATTTTTTAAAAGGGTGCTTTATGCACCCTTTTTCTCTTGACATATTCCTATATAAAACATTATAATAAGAGAAATATATACAAGGAGGATAAATGAGGATAATTAAAGTTTTTGTATTATTAATATTAATACTCTTAATGACTGTATCCTGCCAACAGAAAGTATCTCGATTACCTGAAAAAGGCATTGAGGGTGGAGATATTATTATAGGTATTATGAATGAACCGGAAAATCTTTCTCCACTGTATCCATCATTCTCTGCTCATAATGAAATTACAGATATGCTGTATTTACCTCTTCATAAATTAAATCATTGTGGAGAGATTGTTCCAATGTTAGCAAATTCATGGGAATATTCCGAAGACCTTACGAGAATTTCATATAATTTGAACCGGAATATAGTGTGGCAGGATGGGAAACCTGTAACTGCAAAAGATGTAGAATTCACATTCAATAAAATGAAGGATCCCAAAAGTCAATATCCTTACTTATCTAAACTTCAGTATATTGATAGTGTTAAAGCAACAAATGAATTTACTGTTGTTTTCTTTTTCTCAAAGGTATATCCAAGAGCATTATATGATTCCAATATTAAGACAATACCTATGCATATATTAAAAGATGAAGCAAACATCAGATATGCTGATTTTCATATGGCACCGGTTTGTAATGGACCATATAAATTGGATAAATGGGATGCAGGTAAATACATTTCTCTGATAAAAAATGAAAAATACTCTCTAAAAGACAAACCATTCATGTCCAAAATCATATACAGAATTTATAATAATCAGCAGGATATGATTGATGATTTGAAAAAAGGTAATCTTGATATTGCTTATGATATAAGTCCTGAAAAGCAGAAAGAAATTGAAAAACTCGGTAATGTTAATTCAGTTATTAGAAAAGGAAATACATTTACATATATGGGGTTCAATCTATCAAAGGCACCCTTTGATAATAAAGAAGTTAGAATTGGTATTTCAAAATTAATAAACAGAGATGGTATGATCAAGAATTATGTTGGAGGCAATGCAATTAAATCAAATGGTCCATTAACTCCTGCTTTTTGGTCATATTCCGAGAATATTAAACCCGTTATGTTTAATAAGAAAGATGCTGAAACATTGCTCAATAAACATATGAAAAAAATATCAAATAATTATTATCTTAAGAATAAAAAATTTTCATTTACTATTTTAACGGATAAAAACGATCTTCAAATGGTTAAAATTGCAAATGCAATTTCAAGTGATTTAAAGAAAAGTGGTATTAATACAAAAGTAAAAACACTTGAAAGTGATGAATTAATTATTAGATTAATTAAAAAGGATTTTGATGCATATGTATTATCATGGACAGTTGATGAAAATTATAATCCTTATCCATTCTGGTCATCAAATAAAAATGTAAGCAAATTCAATTTTGTGGGTTACTATAATGATAAAATTGACGAGATACTTAATTATGCTGTAACTTCAATGGAAAAAGATGTTGCTTTTGACTATTGGGAACAATTCCAGAAAACAATTGCAGAAGATGAACCATATGCTTTTCTTTATATTCCTAATAGAGTAATTGCAGTAAATAAGGTTATTCACTCTTTTGATGGTATATATGAATCAGAGACAGATATTTTATCAAATCTTGACATTTTCTATGTTGAGAAAAATAATCAAAAAAGTATTGATATTGCTTCCCTGTTTAAAACAGAGAAAAAGAAAACAACTACTACAACTACAGAAACAACAACTAAGGAAAAGGAAGAAACTGTAACTGAGAAAAAACCAACAGCAGCACAACTACTTTCAGAAGCAGCAGCGAAAACGCCTGTAGAGACCGAAAAGGAAAAGGTAGAAGATGAAGTAGTAGAAGAAGAACCAGTAGAAAAGGAAAAACCAAAAATTATACTACAACCGCAATTGAAAAAACTTATTCAGCCAATATATCCTGATGCAGCAGCAAAGGTCGGTGCAGAAGGAATGATGTTTGTACAGGTTACTGTTGGTACAAATGGAAAAGTGATAAAAACAATTATTCTAAAAGGTGGAAATACAGCCCTTGAGAATGCAGCTCTTAGTGCCGCAAAGAAATGTGAATTTAAACCGGGAACAATTGATGGTGTGCCTTCAGAAATGAATGCAACTATTCCTTATAGATTTGTTGCCCCTTAAATAAGAAGTAAGAATAAAAAAAGCCGTTTAAGGGACGGTCGT
>JAUVJU010000109.1 GCA_030592285.1 Caldifarciminota bacterium | reverse complement strand
CACCTTCACCAATAGCAGAAAGTGCAATATGTGACAGAGGTGCTAAGTCCCCGCTTGCTCCAACCGAACCCTTGCATGGAACAAATGGATAAAGATTTTGGTTTAACATTTTTATATATGCATCAAGAGTTTCTTTACTTACACCACTATTGCCCCTGATGATTGTATTGATTCTCAGTAGTATTGCACCCCTAACAGAATACTCATCAAATGGTTGTCCTGTTCCTACACTATGCGACCTAATAATATTTAATTGTAATTTTTCAATACTTTTAAGTGGAATGGTGATATCAACAAGTTTGCCAAATCCTGTTGTTACTCCATATACCCGTTTATTCTTTTTTACAATATCATTAATCACTTTATTGGATTTTTCTACATTCTTTTTAGCAATACTTGAAAGTTTTATCTTTTCTCTTTCAAGTACAATACGCCTGTAATTATCAATATTCAGATTATTTCCATTTAACTCTACCATTAAATCTCCTTAATAAATAATTATTTATTATATTATATTATATAAATAATCATAGTCAAGTCAAATTAATGGGACGGTCGTTCAAAAAATAAATTTATTCTATTTATTTGGATTATTATTAATGTATTCTACGATTTTATCCAATTGAACATTATTATTTATTATTTCATCATAAAATGACCTTTGCCATTGGAAACGGGTGGGTTTAGAACCCACATATTCCTCAAATTATTTCTTATCTGATTTATTCAAATTCTCAGTAAAATTTATCAGTGGTAATACTAATGGTGGATAACCTGCAAATACTGTTAATTGAGATACTATGCTTCTCATATAAGACATTAAAACAGCTGGAGCATTAACATTTAAATAATTATCAACATTTTCAAGTCCATCACTCCATTTGAAAAGTCCATCAATTGTAAGTATAATATAAAAAGGATATTTAGATGAATCCTCATCTTTGAATACTTCTAAGCTAAAACTTACCAATGCTTCATTTTTTTCTTTAAATTTCATAACTTTTATATTAGGAGTAAATTCAATATTAAATCGCTCGCCTTTTTTTTGTTTAAAACTTTTATTTATCCTAAAATCACTTCTAACTAATCTTTGTTGTATTATTTGAAATTTACTTTTTTTCATATTATACCTCTTTATGCGGCTTTCTCGTAAGTGTATTTACTTAGATGTTTATGTTTGCCTGTATTTATATCTATTTCTTTTTCTTGGTTAATACAATGTTTTTTATAATTGTTACTATCAACATCATAATGTTTTCTACTTTCAATTGTATCATCCATTATATTCAATTCTCCGCTACTTTCTTCTATTATAGTGTCAAAAGGATTTACTGGATTTTCGAATACTGGATGTTCCTTTAGAAAATTGAGATAATTATCTATTTCATTGGTTCTATCTTCATTATAATCAATATAGAAATTAAAAATATCTTTATTATATAATTCATAAACAAGTTTTCCAATAAACTCACCAAATTTTTTATCTGTTCTCAACTCTTCATTGTTATACCATATTTCAAATAAATTTTCTTCTTCGTCATATTCTAAGTCTACATATAAGTTAGGATATTCATCTTTTATAACATCAACTAACCTATTCATTTCTTTTAACATGATTCTTCCTTATTTATAATTTCATTTTCTATTAGTATCTTTCTTACCTTACTAAATATCACTTTGAATCTTGATTCATATTCTCTTTTTGTTTCAATTTTCATATTCTTGTAATCAGAATCATTCCTCTGTCTGCGTAATTTATTAATTTTTTGTATATTCCGAAGATCTTCCAAATCGTGGCTTTTCCTTTCTTTTAGGAATAATTTTAAAAAATAGTTTATAGTAATTTCATGATTATTAATGTATTCGTTATTATTATTTAAAATAGTTACTTGCTCTTCACGGTAATTATCATAATCAATTTTTGATTTCCTTGATATAAAATTTAAAATATTTTGAAATAAAAAATAATAAAATCTACTTACTGCTACATCATAATATTCTTTCTTTTCAGCATATTCTGCTGTTTTATAATTATTTATTGATTTTTCCTCAAGATAATTGTTTTCCATTCAACTCATTTTTTAATTAATTGTTCGCTTATTTTATATTGTAAATATTTTGTAGTGTTTGTCAAGGTCTCTATTATTCATGAATAATATAAATTATAAATTTATTTATCAATTTATCATAATTAAAATAACTATTTCCTGAATAATCCTATTTACTTATTATAATTACATATCTAAGGAAGTAATTACATTTATTTCATCATTTTTGAGAAAATCTCTATCCCTTGTAACCAAATAATAATTATTATTTTTACATAACTCAATATAATAGGAATCATTGAAATCACAAACATTTAATCTATCTAAAATATGTTTTATATCAATGTTCCGAAAATCATCTTCAATTTTAATAGTATGTTTCAATATTTTTTTTATATCTTGTTGAATATCCTTAATTGCAGATTCAGCTTTTTCAGAATTTCTATAATCCTTAAATGATATTGATGGACTATATTCGGAATTCTTATAATGCGTTCTTAAAGATAAATTTATGAATTCTGATAATATTAATGAAGAAATAACTATTTTACATTTATTTGATATTAATTTTGAGTAAAAATTATTCATAACTCTGATTTCCCTTTCAGGAGTATTGAAAATATATGATGCATAAATATCCACAAATACACATGTATCAATTAAATAATTTGCTTCTTCATCTAAAACAAATTCATCTACTTTGATAATTGGACTAATTATTTTTCCTTAGTTTGTTCTTGTGATTTTTTCAAGAAAAACTCTATAGCATTTTTTCTCACCCTATTAACTGTATATAAATCTTCATCAGAAATGTTTTCAAATGCTATGCGGCTTTCAATTAATTTTTCATCAAATTGACCAAATAATTGTCCATAAGCAATATTCAAGAATGCCGTGATTAGATGTGTAATATTACTGAAATCAAGAATAACATTATAGTCCTTGTCTATTAATTCCTTGATTTTAGAATATATTTTTTCGCCATCATCACTATTAATAGCATCATGCTGACCAGTTATATTATAAATATTAATTCTGATTGATTTTTCCATAATACCCCTTTATTCATTACTTAATTTGTATTCTTCTTCATCACCTGTATTTATTTCAATATTTACTATTGTTCCGGGAAAACATGTATTAGTTTCCCTTTTTTCTATTATTCCTTCATCATTCTCTTCCCAGAATCCATTATCTGATATTATTTGCAGTTTTCCTTTATTCATTTTAAGAAATTCTCTTAATAATTTCAACCCTAATCCTCCGGGGATTTCTCCTATTCGTGTTGTATTGCTTTCTTCAGTTGCCCATTGTATTGCATCTATGCCTGAAATATTTTTATTTAAAAATTCTTTCACATTATATCTTATTGTTTTGCCTATATCAACAATAGACAAATCAATCCTTTCCCTTTTATGAAAATATTGTCCACAAGTGTATATATATTCACATCCTGAATGTATGATAGCATTATTGAAAATCTCAAAAATATTTTCTTTTATCCTTTTATTCAATCCACTACTCATTTTGGGCATACTTTTTTTGGTGAACAACTCTGAATCCAAGTACTTACTGAAAAGAATCTCATCTACAGTTTTAAACTTTTGATACTTTATTGTTGTTCCCCAGTGATCAATTGATCTCGCACCTTTTATGATTGAATAGAATCCGTTTTTTTTAAAAATACTCTCAACTCTAATATCTAAATTACGAATATTAATATTATTAAAGTTACTCTCCAAATTATCAATCAATGCACCAAAGGCAGCTAAAAGATTGGCATCAAACCATCTGCAATCAATAAAATCAAAAACAATATCTCCAAATTCTTCATTTTGGGTTTTATCAAACATTTCGCTTATATGTTGATACCCTGAAAAAGTATTTTCAATTTGTGATGGAACTTCTATTATCATGTTTTCATTATATGTTTAATACTAATTATGTCAACATTTTAATAATAAATTTACTCCAATAAAAATTGCCTGTGTTAATACATTGGAAAAAATCGGTACAAAAAGAGCATTTGAACATCTTGAAGAATTAAAGAATTATCCCAATTTATTAATTCAAAATAGAGTAAAAAAGATAATAAAGAATAGTGCAAAAAATAAGTAGAATTGTTCGTTTTGGATTATTGTTTGACTTTCCTGATTATTTTTTTTGGGGCTGTATAAAATAAATAAATCTATTAAATAATAAAAATATTCATTAATCCCTTTTTTTCATTTCAAATCTTCCCGTCCACAATTTTATCAATATCAACCTGCAATTTAATTGTCTTCTCTATTGCAGTTACTATTTTGCAATAATGTCGGATATTGGAGTCAGATAATTTCTTACCTTTTAATATGCTTTTCACATATTTTTCAAGCATTGAATCCCTTTCTTTGTTTTATTTCAATAATATCACTTATGATATTATACAACAACACACAATAATATCAACACAAATTATTTTTTAATTGAAAAAATCCAGAGGGGACGGAGGATGCAAATATGCAATTATATCTGAGAAGTATAAGCCCGAGGACTATCATTCTTATCAGTTTTGAGAGGTAAGTGCTCATATTACTTATCTTATCTCCAATATTTTGGTACATTTAACTACTTTCATAAATCATGCTATTGTTTAACATAGCTTTTTGATTTTTTTATATACAAAAAGAAGAAAACATTGGATTCCAAATAATTATTTTCAAATATGGGTAATTATTTGAGTGTGATTTGTCAGTTGCATGATTTCTCAATTGAGAAATCATGCAACTGAGTATAAATTCTTCAAATATTATCTTATTACTGTTACTTTTTCACTATTAATGATTTTATCATTTAATTCTTTGACTATGTAATACTGTCCAATAGTAGTTACTTGATTTAATTTCCTGCCATCAATTGTATATATGGATAAACCATTTTCCTTTATCTTTTTATTTAACAATAATCTTTATTCTATCTTGACATAATACAAATAATCATTTAATATTCCAATATGTCAAAAGAAATAAGAGAACATTGGGATTCCAGAACAGCATTTATTTTAGCCGCAATTGGTTCGGCAGTTGGACTTGGTAATATATGGAGATTTCCATATATTGTTTATAAATATGGCGGCGGTGCTTTTATTATCCCATTTCTTGTTGCTTTGCTTACTGCCGGTATTCCCCTTTTAATACTTGAATTTTCGCTTGGACACAAAACAAATAAAGCAGCTCCAGGTGCCTTTGCATTTTTTAATACAAAACTCAAATGGATCGGCTGGGCAGCTGTGTTTATAGGTATGGGCATTGTTACCTATTATACTGCCATAATGTCATGGTCAATGATATACTTTGTTAAATCATTTTCGCTTGGATGGGGAACCGGAACCGAGAATTTTTTCTTTAATAATGTGCTTCAATTAAGTGAATCACCATCTCATATTGGTTATATTGTTCCTGTAATATTTATAGGCATTATTCTCACTTGGATATGGATCTATTTTAGTATAATAAAGGGTGCAAAGAGTGTGGGAAAAGTGGTTTATATTACTGTTATTTGTCCTTGGATCATTCTGCTTATTCTTATTGTAAGAGGAGTGACATTACCAGGAGCAATGAATGGTCTTGCATATCTTTTTACACCAAATTTCACCGCATTAATGGATCCTGAGGTGTGGATAAACGCATATTCACAGGTTTTTTTCTCCATTAGTATTGGATTTGGTATAATGATTGCCTATGGCTCATTTTTACCCAAAAAAGCAGATATTGTTAATAGTGCATTTATTATTGGTCTTGCAGATGCCGCTACAAGTTTACTTGCCTCTGTTGCAATTTTCTCAGCACTTGGTCATCTTGCTCTTAAAAAGGGAGCCGATGTTGCCAATGTTGTAACAAGCGGACCGGGTCTTGCTTTTGTTACTTATCCTGAAATAATTAATCTATTTCCCATTGGTGCACCAATTCTTGGAGCATTATTCTTTGCAATGCTTTTGACATTTGGTATTGATTCCGCATTCTCCCTTGTAGAAGCATTTTCAGCTGCTGCAGTGGAAAAGTGGAACATATCAAGAGCAAAAATGAATGGAATAATTGGAATAATTGGAATAATACTAGGTATCATATTTACAACACAGAGCGGTTTATACTGGCTTGATATTGTTGATCATTATCTTGCTGTATATGGTTTAATATTAATAGGTATTTTTGAATGTTTAGCAGTTGGGTATATTATTAAGCCTGAAGTAATCAGGAATTATGCCAATGAACAATCAGATTTCCCTATTGGCAAATGGTGGGATTTTATGATAAAATTCTTTGTTCCAATAGTACTTATTGCTATTATGATATGGAATATATGGGCTGAAATTGCTAATCCTTACGGCGGATATTCACGGTCTGCTCTCTTAGTAGGTATTGGAGCTCTTGTAATTTCTTTTGCACTTGGTATTCTGTTATCCATTAACAAAAAAAGGACTGTATAATGCCTATATCTGCATGGATAATGATGTCAACTGGTTTCACGATAACCATTGGCGGAATAATTGTTTGTGTTATTATTGCCAATAAAAAGAAATAAGATCAACATGATGGAAATGGAGGGTTACGAACCAATATATTCTTCGAATTACTCAGAATATACCACTACAAACATATTCCTCAAATTACAATGCGTAATACATTCCTCAAATTATCGGAATGTACCTCAAATTATTCAGAATATACATATCTTTTCTGCGGAGGAAGACAAGAAAGAGAAGGAATATATTCTTCAAATTATTCAGAAT
>JAUVJU010000129.1 GCA_030592285.1 Caldifarciminota bacterium | reverse complement strand
CATCAATTAATGAGAAAAATAGTAATGAGCATGCAAAAATATTACTTTACATATTTGTTCAATATCTTCTTTATAGAATGGATGATGGCAAGGGATGGATTCTTGATCAAAGTATTAGTGAAACAGTTAGGAACTTCAGGAATCTTGAAAATATACATAATGAATCAATTTCTATTAGAAATGAAAATATTACAAGCAAGGAATTAAGTAAGGTAATTGAAAATATTAAAAAGGAAATCTCTGTTTTTGAGAATGACATTTCATCAAATGTGGAAAAATGCCTTGAGAATGTAAAATTACTTTCATCCGATAATACTATTGATCTTAATATATTTAAGTATAAAGACAAAGGATTTTTATCAAAATTTATTAAACTTGACAAAGAACCCGTTTATGAAAATTATGTTAATCTATTAGGGAAAAGATTTTTTAAGATTATTGATAATCAATATAGTATTAAAGAGATTATGAATAATGATTATTTGAAATCATCCGGAAATAATGATCATATTACAAAAGAAGTAATAGATTGTTTAAAGAGTATTAATGAATCATATAATAAACATTTTAATAATTATATAAATAATAAATTAATTCAGCGGAATATTTATGAAAATATAATATATCGTTTTGCGAATAATAATATTGAAGGATATAAGAAAGAAAACAGTATTATATTTATTGATGAGTTTAATAAGGCGATTTCAAAATTATTCAAGGATAATGATGATAATGTACCATTTGTATTTTTTAGAATGGGAGAGAAATTCAAATCATATTTTATTGATGAATTTCAGGATACCTCAAAAATGCAATGGGAAAATCTTGGACCATTAATAGAGAATGCACTTGCAGAGAGTAGTAATATTATTCTTGTGGGTGATTTGAAACAGGCAATCTATAGATGGAGAGGCGGCGAAACAGACATAATGAAAATTGAAATGAATAATGGTGAAGTGAAAAACCTTTTGGGGAATTTTAGAAGCAAAAAAAATATTATTCATTTTAATAATATACTATTCACAAAAGTATATGAGAATGATTTTAGAGAAGAAACAATAAAGCAGAGATTTAAAATGGAGGACTATCCCCATAGTTTTTCAAAAAATGATGGATATGTAGATATTACACATAGGGAAAAGAGGGAACATATAGAGAGCATACTTTTTGAGGAAAATAAATTGGAACAAACAATTCTTGATATAGAAAAAAGAGGATATAGAAGAAATGATATTGGTATTCTTGTAAGGACAATTAGAGAGGGCAATAAAATAGGTGAATATCTATCCTCAATTGACAATCCTATTAATTTCATTTCATCTTCATCAATAATGATGATAAGTGATCCTTTTACTGATTTCATAATCAATGCTATTTCATATATGATAGATAACAGTAATGTTGAATCATTTTACAGGATGTTGTTTTTATGGCTAAAAATAATCAATAAGAATGATGATATGAGTATTCTTGATGATATCACAGAAAATGCTGAAAATTTAAAAAATGATAATAATGAACGAGATAATATCCTCAATAAATATATTCCGTATTATAATGAATTAACTAAAAGAATATTATCATTTAAATATCAAAAAACAATTTATTCAATTATTAATGATATTATTCATTGTTTGCTTAATAAAAACAATATTGATATAAGTGGTTCAATTCCTTATTTGGATAAATTAAGAGATATTGCATTAGATAAGGATTCAGAGTCAGTTTCAATAATGGAATTCCTTGAATATATTGATGAAAATAGAGATAGTATTTCCATTGCTACTCCAGATAACAAAGATGCAGTGCGGATTATCACTATTCATAAATCAAAGGGCTTACAATTTCCAATTGTTATTATTCCTTTCTGTAATTGGGATGGCACAAAAAATTTGCATAAAAATGTAACAATTATAAATACAAAAAATGAGATCATTGACAGATTAGCAATACTTTATGGTGATATTAAGGAAGGAGATGTTTTTGAAAGATATTCAAATACTAATTTAGAATTGAAAGAGAAAGAAAGACAGAATACACATATTGATGATATTAATATGCTTTATGTTGCCTTAACAAGACCAGAGAATGAACTATACATATTTTCATACTCTAAAAAGCCTAAACATAATAAAAAGCAGGATGATCCAATGAAAAATATTATTGGAAAGGTCTTTATAGACATTATTCCTGAATTGATTAAAAGTGAAAGATCAGAAAGTATTATAATTGAAAATAATGATAATGAATATAATTTACAAATTGGGAGTAAAACAAATCCTGCGAAGAGTGAAAAACAGGAACAGTTTTTTGAAATTAATGATATTAATATTGCTGATCACAATAATGATCTATATATTAATAGAAGGATAAAATCACTATTTAACAGCATTGGGTCTGGTGCAAGAAAAAAAGGAGAGATGATTCACAAAATCCTTTCTTATATAAAAGATAAAAATTCAGTAAATAGTGCAATCACAAGGTCACTAAATGAAGGACTGATAAATTCATCTGAAAAAGATACTATTGAAAATGCAATAAATAAACTTGTTAATAATAGAAAAACAAAATTTCTATATGAAAAAGAGAATGTATTGAATGAAAGGGAGATTGTATATAATGGAAAGATATTGAGACCGGATAGGGTGATTATTGATGGGAAAAATGTTATTATTGTTGATTATAAAACCGGCGAAAAGGATGAAAAGCATAAAGAACAGGTGTATGAATATATGAAGATTTATACTGAGATGGATTACAAAGTAAAAGGATACATACTATACCTTGATGATGAACCGCTGCTTGTGGAGTTAGAGTATGAATAATTTTCTTTATGCATTATATGATAGATTGGGAGAAACAGATAATAAGGAAACATTGATTATTCTACCTTCCAAAAGAAGTATTTTTTATCTAAAAGAGATATTTAAGGAAAAAACATCAATTGGAATTATTCCTGAAATGAAAACAATGAAAGATTTTGTAATTGATCTATCTGAAAAGAATCCAAGTGATGAATTGACATTAAGTTTTATACTTCATGATATATTTAGGAATATAACAAAAAGCAACATTGGGATTGAAACATTTCTTTCTTTTGCATCAATAATTATAAAAGATTTCAATGATATTGATAAAGCAATGGTTAATCTTGATGAACTTAATATTGTATCAGAGATCTCTGAAATTGAGAAAAACGAATATGAAATTAAGGATTCAACATTTAGAAATGATTATTATGCATTTATGGAACATTTCAAGAATATATATTTAGCATTTGTAAAGAAACTTATAAAAAGCAATCTTGCCTATGAAGGATTATGTTACAGATTAGCTGCTAACAAGGATAGTAATTTAACTGATTATAAAAAATTTGTATTTGCAGGACTTAATGCATTAACGCATAGTGAAGAGCAGATAATTGATAAATTAATGGTTCAGGGAAAAGCAGAATTTTATTATGAATTACCTGAAATATTTAATGATCATGAATCCGCATATTTCATCAATAAGGTTAAGGGTAGATGGAAAAAACATTTTATTAATTTAGGAATATTTGAAAAGGAAAAACAGATTGGTATTATTGAGATGCCGCTTATATCACAGCAGGCAGAAGCACTTCCTGAGATTTTAAACAACATTGATGAGAAAGAGCATATTGCTATTATACTTAATGATGAAACAATACTTAATTCGGTGATTGCTCATATTCCCAAACGATTTAAAAACATCAATATTACAATGGGTTATCCATTGAAATTAACATCTGTGTTTGCATTTATAAAATTACTTATTGAAACATGTATAAATTCAGAAAAAACAGATGGCAATATATATTATAAAGATATTGAAAAATTAATAAGTAATCCACTTATTAAAACAATAAAGGATAATAACACAGAAATTATAATAAATTTCATAAAGAAAAATTTGCTTATTGATATTAGTAAAAATGATATTAATGAATTTAATAATAGCATTTTAAATGCAATTTTTAAGTTTAATGAAACAAGTAATGATTTGGAGAGTATATTAACAGGAATAGAGAATATACTGAATATTATTGATAATGAGAACAATGAATATAGAACGGACTCAACAGAACATATCAGTATTTTTTATATAAAGATGCTCTTAAACAATATTCAGAATGCATTAAAATATTTCATTAATGAACAATCAGTAAGACCATTAATGCTTTTTAAGCAGATCTTTGATAAATATGCCGGAACTGTTACTATTCCATTCTCAGGTGATCCGTTGCAGAATTTGCAGATCATGGGAATGTTGGAAACAAGGGGATTGTCATTTGACAGGGTTATATTGATGTCTGTAAATGAGGGTATCATACCTGAGGGAAAATCATATAATTCATTTTTACCCTATGATGTAAGAGAACATTGGGGATTATACACATATAAGCATGAAGATATGATATATTCCTATTATTTTTATCGTCTTCTAATGAATGCAAAGCATATTACTATTACCTATGCTTTATCGGATAATGAGAATTACTCAGAGGAGAGTAGGTTTATTAAGCAATTATTATTTGAAAACACAAAGAATGGTTTATTTGAAAAAGCAAACATTGAATATATGTCCGCTAAAATAGATGCAAAAACGAAAGAAAAGATCACTAAAATCAAAAAAACAGAAAGTATTATAGATAAATTGAAAAGTAGAGCATATAGTGCATCATCTATAAATCTTTATATGTGCTGTCAAATGGATTTTTTCTTTAATTATGTACTAAAAGCAAGGGAACACAGTGCTATTGATGATATTGGATATGATAAATTGGGTTCTATTTCACATGAAGTATTAAAAAAAATATATATTCCATATATTGGTTCTACTATTCAATCAGTACCAGATGAAAAGGAAATTAAGGAAATAATTAAGAAAACAATGAAAAGTGAATTTTCTCTTGAAACAGATAAAGGCAAACCATATCTCTATAAGGAAGCAATTGTTAAGGCAATTAAAAATCTTATTGATAATGATATAAAAAGAGAAAAAGGAAATATTATTGCTCTTGAAAAGGAGTTTAAGGGAAGTATCAATCTTAATGGTAATAAAATATTACTTAATGGAATAATAGATAGAGTTGAATGGCAGGATGATAATATACTTATTATTGATTATAAGAGTGGAAAGATCGGAAGTACAGAATTAAATATTTATGATGATAAATTAATAAATCTTGAAAAATGGAAGAAAAATGAAAATGTGGATTATTCAAAACTATTTCAAATGCTTTTTTATGCATATCTTTTAAAGCAGGATGAAAGATATAAGAATAATGATATGTTAATGGCAATCTACACATTAAGGGATTCAAGACATCTAAGATATGTAATTAAGGATAAGAAACCATTTATTTTTGATAATAATGTATATATGGAATTTGAGGATATTCTAAAAGAAATAATCAATGATATTATTGAGCCAACAAAATGTTTTGACAGATAATTGTGTTCAGGCAGATTATGTAAATGGTAGT
>JAUVJU010000095.1 GCA_030592285.1 Caldifarciminota bacterium | reverse complement strand
CAAAAGACGAATGGAATACATTATGGAATAACATAACAGCAATAAACCAAACAAACATATCAGCAACAGCAAAGAATAATGGAATTGAGTTTCTAATAAACTCAACATATCAAAATCCAGTATTTCAATTGTATCAAAAAAATGAAAATGGAATCTATGAATTAGAACAAATAACAAACAAAAACAGAATATTAGATCAAACAACAAACAATGGACCAAATTATTACAAAATAGAAACAATTGTAAATGAAAAAGCAGTAGATGAACAATATATTAATGTTAATTACGAGTATAAACAGGACAGCAGCTCACTCACAGGTTCGGTGTACAGAACAAGTGAATTAAACACTATATTGAAAAACAGTACTGAAATAAGCATATATGATTTAACAGGCAGAGAGTATAAGAAAATAGAAAGAACAGGAATATACTATATTAATGGGAAAAAGATAATATGCATAGAATAAAGAATAGGGAATTGCGAACAATGTTTTGATAAGAAGTATATACTCGGGGGCTATCATTCTTATCAGTTTTAAGAGGTAAGTAATAATACTGCACAACTTACCTCCAATTTTTCAGGACATTTTACTGTTTTGTTAAGTTGTGCTATTTATTAACCTATTTCTTTTGTCATTGTGTTTTGTACAGGAGGGATCAAAACCTTCCAACCAAACATACTCAGTGTATCAGAAACAGATGCACTCTCTTTTTATTTTTTCTCCGCAATTGCCCTTGCAATCAGTATAGAATTTAATCGTCTTTCAGCAGAATCAGAACGGGAATTAAGAACAACCGGTACAGATGCACCCATAACAAGTCCGCCAGAATTTGCTTTACCATGAAATTTATAACTTTTTCCCAATATATTAGCTGATTCCAAATTGGGAAGTAAAAGCAAATCAGGGTCTCCAGCAACAGGATTTTTTTCCATGTGTTTTCCCTTGGCACAGGTTAAGCTAATAGCAATATCATAAGAGAGCGGTCCCTCAACAATGAATCCCTTTATCTGTCCCCTTTCGGACATTTTTGATAAACATGCAGCATCGGCAGTTGCCTGCAATTTAGGATTAACAATTTCTATTGCTGTTAAAACTGCAACCTTTGGTTCATTTATATCAAGTGCCGTCCATAGACATTTGGTATTTTCAATAATAACCTTTTTTTCTAAAAGGGTGGGAAAAGGAACAATAGCATTATCTGTAACAGCAATAAATTTATGATAACTTTCCATTTCAAAAAGAGTAAGATTGGAAAGTGTTGATGAATTTCCTATACCATTTTCTTTATCCAGAATTGCTTTTAAATAATAGATGGTTTCAAGCCGTCCTTTTATTAAAATCTGTGCCTCATTATCTCTGATTGTCTTCACCGCTATTTTGGCGGATTCAGCATCGGATGAAGAAATTCTAATATCATAATCATCTATACTATATTTAAGTGATTCAACAATTGTAATTATTTATTTTGAGTCACCTGTTAAAATGGGTTTTTCAGCAATGCCCAATTCCCTTGCTAATTTCATTCCTCCAATCACCCTTTCATCTTCGGCAGCTGCAACTACCATTCGCATTGGTTTAAATTTCATTACTGTATTTTTTAATTCACTAAAATTTTTTATTGACATATATTCTTACTCCTCAATATTTATTTTGACAGGCCATGTCATAAATTTATCCTGTCCCTTAATAATTCTTAAAATACTTGAAGCCAATGCCCTGTTTTCATTACTGCCTGGATATGCATAGACCTTTCCAATTCTATGAACCTTGGTATTTATATCATTTATTAGTTTTTCAGAATGCACTAATCCGCCTGTAATAATAATTCCATCTAAATCAAAATCTAAAACAGAAGCCATTGATCCAATCTGTTTACATATCTGATAGATCATTGCATTATATACAATTTCAGAATGTTTATCTTTTTTTTGTATTTGTGATAAGACCTCTCTTACATCTTTGGTTCCCAAATATGCAAACATACCGGCTTCGCCATACAATTTTTTCATTAATTCAGATTTTGTATATTTACCAGAGAAACATGCATTAATCAAAGGAATAGGAGGAATGCCTCCAGCCCGTTCGGGAGTGAATGAGGCGGATTCCATTCTATTATCATTATCAATAATTTTTCCCATAGAAAATGCTGCAATTGAAAAACCCGCACCCAGATGTGCAGCAACGCATTTCATTTTATTAAAATCCTTGTTTAATTCTTTACTTAATCTATGTATTGTAGCCCTGATATTTAAGGCATGAACAAAACTAAATCTTGGAAAATCGGGACATCCGGAAATTCTTGAAACAGGTGTAAATTCATCCACACTAACAGGGTCAACAATAAAGGCATCCACTTTATATGTTTGTGAAACACGATAGGCAAGCGGTGCCCCTAAATTGGATGCATGCTGATAAACAGGTGTTTTCAAAGAAAAATCTACAAGTTCCTTGTTAACTTTTATTACTCCACTAGGAACAGGAGAAAGCATTCCGCCTCTTCCGGCACATGCAATAATATCTGAATTTTCAGGAAGATTTTTAGTAATGAATTGACGCACCAATTCTTCTCTATAATCAACCTGAGCAGAAACATTCTCAAATTGATTTATTGTTTTATCTGAATGTTCTATTGTTTTTGTAACAATTTCCTTAATTTCATCTTTTATGATCTGATAAAAAGCACACTTTGTAGATGTAGCACCGGGATTTACAGTAAAAATAATTTGAGCAGGTTTCATAAAAATCTTCTCCTTTTAGATAATTAATCCTTTACTCAATAAAAGTCATTGATGTGTAGTTTAACATTTTAATTATCCAATATCAAGACCATATTCTGAGTAATTTGAAGAATATATTGAAAGCCATGCCTTTAAAGAAAGTTTTCAGAATGACGCAGCCAGAGCGGATTTGAAAAAGCATAAACAAATTGTATTATCATATATTTATTTTTCTTATTCTTGACATTACAATACACATAATATATATTAACAATCATATGGTCAGAACAAAAAGAAAAAAATCAAATAAGCAATTAAAGAAATGGATAAATAGAATTGTATTTACTTTTGGTATTTTTATATTTATACTTTTTTTTACAACAATTTCAGCAGGTTTAACTTTATATAATAATCTTCAAAAAGAAATTCCATCAATGACAGATATGATCCTTTATTCGCCGCCAATTGCAACAGAAGTATATGATTCAAATAATAAAAAAATATCGGATTTTTTTATTGAAAAAAGAGTAACTGTTGAATTAAAGAGTATTCCTCAATATGTGATTGATGCAACAATAGCCCTTGAGGATCAAAGGTTTTATGAGCACTGGGGTGTGAATATTTTTAGAATTGGCATTGCACTTATAAAGGATATTCAGCATGCAAGTATAAAACAGGGAGGCTCAACAATAACCCAGCAATTGGCAAGGAATATGTTTTTATCTCTTGAGCAAACAATAACAAGAAAAATTAAGGAAGCATTGATCTCCGTACAATTGGAAAAGAATTTTTCAAAGGATGAAATACTTGAAATGTATTTTAATCAGATTAACTATGGAAATGGTGCCTATGGCATAGAAGCAGCAGCAAATGTATATTTTGGCAAGAGTGTTGGAGAACTAAATCTTTCCGAAGCAGCCATTTTGGCGGGTATACCCAATTTGCCAGAACACTATAACCCCTTCAAACATCCAAAAAATGCAAAGAAGAGACAAAGAACCTGTTTATGCGGAATGCTTGAACAAAGGTATATTACAAAAGAACAGTTTTATGATGCATTGGAAAAGACCGTTAAATTGAGGAAAAAATCAACAAAAGAACAATATGCAAAATATTTTATTGAAGAAGTGAGAAAAGAGGTTATAAATAGATTTGGTTATGATGTGCTTTACAAGGGCGGCTTAAAAATATACACAACACTTGATATGGAAGTGCAGCAGCATGCAGAAGAAACTATTGAAAGGCAGCTTAGAAGATATGAAAAAAGATATAAAGAAGTAAAATTTACAAAAAATGATTATGATTCTTTATCCATTGAAGAAAAAAACGAATATACAGTAATCCCTTATTTGCAGGCAGCACTAATTATTATTAATAATCAAACAGGTGGTATTAGGGCAATGGTGGGAGGAAGGGACTTTGAGGATAGTGAGTTTAACAGGGTTTATCAGGCACCAAGGCAGCCAGGATCAATATTTAAAATATTTTTATTTGGTGCAGCAATAGAGAATGGAATGAGTCCGGGAGATATAATAATGGATACACCTGTTGTTATGGATGATGGTACCGATGAACCATATAAGCCGCACAATTATGATGAAACATTTATGGGACCCATATCATTACGCATTGCATTATCAAAATCAAGAAATGTTACAGCAGTCCGACTTATTGATAATATTGGACCAAGCACAGTTGTAAAATTTGCACATAAACTTGGAATAAAAAGCAAATTGGATCCATTTATTTCTCTTGCTTTAGGCAGCAGCGAGGTAACTCTGTTTGAGATGACAAGGGCATTTTCGGTATTTCCCAATTATGGAATTATTAAAAATATTTCAATGATAAGATATATAGAAGATGCAGAAGGAAATATAATTTATAAGACCGAAAATACAGATACAAGGGTAATGGATGATGATGATGCCTATATAATAACAAATATGTTAGAAACAACGGCAAGGGAAGGAACAGGACAGGGAATGAAATGGATGGGTATAAAGGCAAATGCGGGAGGAAAAACAGGCACAACGGATGATTATTCAAATGCATGGTTTATTGGCTTCACAAAGGAGATAACTTGCGGTGTGTGGGTGGGTTATGACGAACTTCGTGAAATAGGAGATAAAGCAACAGGGGCAGCAATAGCATTGCCTATATGGGCATATACAATTAAACCATTTATTGATAATTCGGATACGCTATCATTTATTCCCACTGATAGTATTATCAGGGTGAAAATATGTAAATCATCCGGACTACTACCATCAAAATATTGTAAAGAGATTATTGAAGAAATATATAAAATTGGAAGAGAGCCCGTAAAGGTTTGTACAAAACATTCTAAGGGTGGTATAACAGAATATGAATTTGAATCATATGATTCAAAACAACACAAAACAGGAGGCATTTAAATGAGATTTCTTGTTATTTTTTTAATAGCAATAATAATTGTTGGTGGACTTGTAATTTTTTATTATTACAATGAAGAGTATAAACCAGCAATAGGGAAATATGATGATCTTATGGAAGAAAACAAAACGCTTGCTGAATATCTATCAGAATTACGCTTTGAGGCAGAAGGTGTTCAACCGGAAATAGAAACCGATACATTAATGAATATGTTTCCGCAAACAGAAACAAGTCCTGTTTATGAAAAAAACATAACAGGCATAAAATTAACCTTACCCGTTGGAAATCTTTTTGATCCGGGTGGATACAAATTAAATAAAAAAGGCAGGGGCTTAATTAGAAAAATAGCAGAGATAATTTCACGCATTGAAAACACGGATATTATTATTGAGGGACATACGGACAATGAAGAAATGGGACCCTCATTGAAAAAATCAATTCCATCCAATTGGGAACTATCCTCTTTAAGGGCAATAGATGTTGTGAAATTTCTTCAGGACTCTGTAAAAATAAGCCCTGAACGGCTTTCAGCAGTTGCTTATGGAGAAACAAGACCAATTGAATCAAATGAAACGGAATTCGGAAAAAAGAAAAATAGAAGAATAGAGATATTTTTAAGATATAAGGATTTTGCTCCAAATAAGGAAACAATAAAAAAGATTATTCCTATTGATTCTATTCCAGCCGATACCTTGATAAATGAATAAAGCATTGCTCCTGTTCTCTGGGGGCTTGGATAGTATTTTGGCATACTATATATTAAAGAATGCCGGCATTGATGAAATAAAGACAGTTTTTTATGAAACGCCATTCTTTCCATCAGATAAACCCCGTTTATATGCAGAAAAAAACAATATTAAATTGATTGTAAAAAGAATTTTCACTGATTATAAAAAAATGTTATTAAATCCCAGATATGGCTATGGGAAACATTTAAATCCATGCATTGACTGCCATGCACTTATGATTAACAAAACAATAGAAATTGCGAAAGCAGAGAATATTGAGATTGTTACAACAGGAGAAGTTCTTGGGCAAAGACCAATGTCGCAAAATCGGGGAGCATTTAATGCAATGAATAAAATGATAACAGATCCCAAAATGATATTAAGACCATTATGTGCCTTGCTTTCAGAGGAAACAGATATGGAGAAAAGAGGGATTGTTGATAGAGAGAAATTGCTGGGATTAAATGGAAGAAGTAGAAAAAGGCAGATAGAGTTAGCAAAAAAGATGAAGATTATGGATTATCCAAATCCTGCCGGGGGATGTTTGTTAACGCATAAAGAATATTCAGACAAGGTTAAATTATTAATAGAGAGAGAAATGTTAAATAGTAGAAATGTGGAATTAATTAAATATGGGAGAGTATGTTTTTTGAAAAAGGGATTTACTGTAATAGCAAGAGATGATAAATGTAATGAAAAATTAATGAAAATTGCAAAAGGAAGTAGATATCATATAAGACATGAAAAGGGACCAATTGGAATAATATGTGGAAAAATAGAAAAAGATGAATATAATGTGTTTATACAAAAAATGAAAAAACATTCTAAAAGTAAGGAAAAGGATAATGAGATCATACAATTATAATCAAATAGTGATTAAAAGTATTGAACAGATGTTCAAAAAGAAAGCATTAATGGATATAAGTCCCGAACAATCAAAAAAGTTATCACATTATATTGCATTGATACACAAATGGTCACAGGTTATACAATTAATATCAGATAAGGATAGAGATGATATTATTCAAAGGCATATTATTAATTCATTAATAATATTTAATCAAATTAAAACAAATAAGTATTCACAAATTGCAGACATTGGTGCGGGGAATGGCTTCCCCGGCATTGTAGTAGGTATTTTTTATCCAGAAAAAGCAATTACCTTAATAGAGAACAGATCCAAAAAGGCATCATTTCTTAATCAGGCAGTCTATGAATTGGAATTAAAAAACATGAATGTGTTTTCTGCAAATGCAGAGAAATACAATTTCACACAAATAGACCTAATATTAAGCAGGGCTTTTGGAGACATTAAAAAGGTTTTATCTGTAATAAAAAGTGAATTCAATGGAGATATTGGTATTTATCAAAGGGACTCAATAATAATGCATAACAAATGTGGCATTATTCAGGAATAATGGTTCAAAAAACCAAATGTTCCACGTGGAACATTTGCACAACTTACGCCTATATGTTTATGTGAAATCTTAATGTTCCATGTGGAACATATAACAATTAATTATGTTTTGTAGGGGTGGGTTCCAAACCCACCCACCAATTTGTTTGATTACATGAGGGAGAAGAAAAAAGAAAAATGCCAGAGCAGACAAGAAGATTGCGGTGGTTTTCTTGCAACACATATATTACAATCAATAAATCATATGTAAATATGAGGGAGGGTTACGAACCACTCCCCTACAAACCATTTATTCATTTTCTTTAACATGTTTTTCAAATTATTCTTAACAGAAGCGGAGGAAGACAAACAATAAGGATAAACATCTTTTCTGCGGAGGAGGACAAGAAAGAGGATCAATATATTCCTCAAATTATTCGGAATCAACATATTCCTCAGATTATTCGGAATCAACATATTCCTCAGATTATTCGGAATCAACATATTCCTCAGATTATTCGGAATATGCATCTGCGTATAATAATTTATCAATGT
>JAUVJU010000046.1 GCA_030592285.1 Caldifarciminota bacterium | reverse complement strand
TCCCATGTCTGAACTCCTTTTTTTGTTATCATACCACTTCTTTTCTCTGTGTCCAGATTAATGGGGTAAGACCAGAAGGAAAGAAGGAAAGAAGGAAAGAAGGAAAGAAGAAGAAAACAGAAGAGAATATAGCAGTGAGAATTATTGTCTCAGTGATTATTATAAAACATTGGAATATAATGTGGGATTAAATATCAAATTTTAGAAGAAAGAAAATTTCTGCGTTTTTACAAAGTAGCATTTTTTATGGTAACAACATAATAAGTAGATAAGTATTGACTTAAATTTAATATATAATAAAATATAGTACTAAATATAAATATAAATGGAGGATTATAATGAAACGACTTAATGTATTTATTGCACTTATAATAATATTTTTTATTATAGGTTGCTACATGATTCCTACAAAGATTCCAAGTATTCCAAATTGGACCCTTAGTATTCCTTTTGGGGATACTACTGTAACAGTTCTTCAGGCAGCTGAGTTAGATACTAAAAACATTCAAATAGTAGGTGATACTGTATATGCAAGAACAAAGGTGAGAAGCAGGATTGATATTCCAAGTATTCCTGCAGGCTCATTACGCCTGTCCCTATATATTGAAGAACTTTTACCAGAAGATATTATTGATC
Source organism: Caldifarciminota bacterium (assembly GCA_030592285.1). Lineage (GTDB taxonomy): Bacteria > Hydrothermota > 32-111 > 32-111 > 32-111 > JAUVJU01. The sequence goes on along the minus strand of JAUVJU010000046.1, from coordinate 14,196 downwards.
TTGATTCAACTAATTTTGGTTCAACAGTTGATAAGATCATTAATTATGTTTATGGCAGAGGCATATTCAATGATACAGCCGGAGGTAGAATAAGACATATAATAACCAGTAGAAATGATGATACAATCCGGAATATTACTATACCTATAACTATTCCAACAGGTGTATATGATTCCATTAATCCTTTTTGCTTTGAATTGAATCTTGATAGTTTTCCTGCAGGGGATTATAGACATGATATTGATTTTGTTATTGATAGTGCGGATTATACAATGACCCTGCTTGAATCATATTCAAAGGCAGCTCTTTTCTTTCATCTTAAAGGAGATAGATGTGTTATTTATATGAGAGATCAAGGGCTTATATCTCCACCGGATTCTACTCCTCTTGATCTTATTAATAGTATAGACCTTACTCTAAATATAAGAAACAGAATACCGCTTGGTGGCAGACTAATATTTGCATTATATAATAAACCGGGAGAAAGGGTTCTTTTGGATACATTTGCTATTGAACTGCCTCCTGTTGATAATACAGGTAGAACCTCAGGTCCGGAAGGGGTTTTCAATTTCACATTAACTCTTGATACAACACTTTATGAAGTATTTGCATATGATAGTATTCATTATAAAGCAAGAGTGGAAATTCCCGTTACTGTAACGGAAAGCGGGGATACTGTGGAAAGGGCATTTGTAAGACCAATTGATTATATGACTCTTGGAGGGCATATAATCATTAATCTTAATTTAGATAATAATAATCTTAGTGAAGAAAATAAAATATTTTAGGAGGCAACAATGAAAAAATTAATAATTACAATTATTTTATTACTATCTATTCTCATATTATTTGCAGATGGTCTTTATATGAATTCTCCATTTAATACGGGCTCCAATGCATTATTTTATAATCCTGCATTTCTTGGCAGAGATGATGTACCTTATTCATCAATGGATTTTTATAGAATTAATCTTGGATTTACCAATGATCTGATCTCACCGCATTTTACTGAATATCTATTCCCGAATTCGGGGGTAGATTATATTTTTGGAGATGCAAGTACACAGCCCACTATGAATGATACGCTTACAGAGGAGAAGAAAAGGACAATTTTAAGAAATATTGGTAAATATTTCCACTTTGCTCCATATTTTAAAATGGCAATTTCACCAATAATTCCATTGAATTTTAAAATCAGTGGTTTTGCTTTTGGACAGAAAACATATATAGGAGAATTAACACAGATACCAGGTGATCTTTTCCAACTGTTAATGTATGGTAATTATTTTGATTCTATCTATGATTTTTCATCATTAAAGTTAGATTTTCAGGCATATGAAGCAATTTCAGCAGGACTTGGAGCTAAGATTCCGCTTGAAAATGGAATGAGTGTCAATTTCGGATTATCCGGAGCATATATTGCCAGTTTCACATATTTTAATCTTTCAATGGATTCAATGGCATTTGAATCCGATAGTGGATATTTAAGACAGATTGCTTATGGGAAATTAACATATGGATTACCATTTGAAATGCATTTGGATAGTATGGTTTTTAATGATAATTACAGTAGTAATTTTAATCCGCTTATTGACAAAAATAATTTTTTCCCGCCACCCGGAAATGGATTTGATCTGAATATTGGTCTTGCTCTGAATTTAACCGATGAATTTTTGGTAGAATTATCATATAATCATGCCATTTCAAGGATTTACTGGAATAATGGAGGCAGGGAATATACCTTTGCACTTAAAACAGATAGTTTGAATTTAGCAAATATTTATGGTAATTATTCAGGTATAAGTGAGGATAGCAGTCTATCAGAAGATGATATTATAGAAGCATTACTTGATTCGCTTCTTTATTATGATATTACTCCAACACTTGCTCAAAATGAACAATTGATTACAATACTTGAACCAGAGATCAATGTTGGATTTCTTTATCATATGAAGTATTTACCGCTTAATACATTTATTAGATATACACAAGGATTTAAGAACACAGCCTTTTCTTCAGTATATCCTAAATTTACTGCAGGTATTCAATATACATTATGGAATTGGCTTTTTCTTGAAAGTGCTGCTGCCTTTGGAGGAAGAGAGGGCTTTCAATTTAATGTGGGCATAGGAATCAATACTGATAGATATACATCTGATATAAATGTATCACAGGATAGAGGGCTAATATATTCAAATAAGGGATTACATCTCTCATTGAATGGAGGCATTCATTCTTCAACATATGGTGTATTTACAGGTACAGTTATTGATTCTGCCACAAAAGAACCATTAATTGCACATCTCACAATAAGAAGAAACAATGCTATGGGAATTGATGAGATCACAACAGATGATTTAGGATATTTCCTGAAAAAATATAAGAATACAAAATTATCTGTTATGGTAACAGCAGAGAATTATGATACAATTATTGATTCAATGGATATACTTCAAAGAGATAAGGTAGAGCGACTTTATAAACTGAAACCATCAGGAGGAATATTACTTGTTAAAGTAATTGATGGTGTTAATAAGAAAATTATGGATAGTGCAATGGTTATATTTACAGATGATACGCTTTATACCGATTCTCTTGGAACAGTTTCAAAGAGAATGGAAGAAGGTGAAAATGTAATTATTGTTAAGGCAGATAAGAAAGAAGACAATGTATTTACAATAGAAATAGAAAAGGGAAAGAATTATGAACAGCTTGTTGAAATGATGCCATTATATGGTAAATTCCGTCTCTACACATATAATATTTCAACAAATAAGCCTGTATCATCAATGATTAAGATCATGACAACGGATATGAAAACAATAATTGATTCATTCCACACTGATAATAAGGGTCTTGGTAACTCCAAACCAGTGAAAAAGGGTAGTTATAATATTCATATAAAACCACTTGTGAAAAAATATATTGAACAAAATAAGTTTAATATACAGGTTAAGGGTGGTTATGTGAAAAAGGTAGATGTGGGTCTCTTAAAAGAGAAAATGATATTTGTATTCAACAATATTCTGTTTGATTACAATAAGGCATCATTAAGACCGGAATCATATCCTGTTCTTGATTCATTGCTGACAATTCTAAGAGAGAATCCTACTATAAAGGTTGAAGTAGGCGGGCATACTGATACAAGGGGCTCTTCAAGTTATAATAGAAAATTATCACAATCAAGAGCCGAATCAGTTAGGACCTATCTTATCAAGAAGGGTATTAGTTCAAGTAGAATTACTGCTTATGGTTATGGTGAGGATTTACCACTTATAATTCCTGAGAAAACAGATATGGATTATCAGAAAAATAGAAGGGTAGAATTTAAGGTTCTTGAAAGTAAATAACAGAAACCGGCTTAGCCGGTTTCAAATTTTATAATATCAAGGAGATGTGATGAGCATACGAGAAAAGATGAAAAAGTGGTTCAGCCAACGAGCTTCTTTAATAAAAGGCGGCGGAGAGAAAGCAATAGAAAAACAAAAAATCAGAGGTAAACTCTTTGCAAGAGATAGAATTACATCGCTATTAGACAATGGTACATTTATTGAAACAGATCTTTTTGTTGAACATACTGCAAAGGATTTTGGTTTGGAAAAACAAAAACTTGCTGCTGATGGAGTTATTACGGGTTATGGAAAGATCAATGGAAGAAATATCTGTGTATTTGCACAGGATTTCACTGTTGCCGGTGGTTCGCTTGGTAAAATGCATGCATTGAAAATTACAAAAATAATGGATCTATCAGCAAAAATGGGTGTTCCTATAATTGGTCTTAATGATTCAGGTGGTGCAAGAATCCAGGAAGGTGTAGATGCTCTTGCCGGCTATGGTGATATATTTTTCAGAAATACAAGATATTCAGGTGTTGTTCCACAGATATCTGTTATTCTTGGTCCTTGTGCTGGTGGTGCCGTTTACTCCCCGGCATTAATGGATTTTGTTTTTGTTGTAAATAAGGTTTCCAAAATGTTTATTACGGGTCCTCAGGTTATTAAGAGTGTTATTGGAGAAGATATATCAATGGAAGAACTTGGCGGAGCAAAAACACATTTTACAAAAACAGGTAATGTTCATTTTTATTCGGAAGATGAGGATGCTTGTTTTAATAAGATAAGAAAATTACTTTCATATATTCCTGATAATTTTGAAAAACCAGTTCAACTTAATGATTCTTTAAAACCATCAAAGAAATTTAATATTGAAAATATTATTCCATCTGATCCTAAAGAACCATATGATATGAGGAATGTTATTAATTCAATTGCGGATGATTCACAATTTCTTGAAATTCAGGCGGGCTGGGCAAGAAATATTGTTATTGGTTTTATTAGATTAAATGGAAGAAGTACAGGTGTAGTTGCAAATCAACCTGATATGCTTGCAGGTGTTTTAGATGTAAATGCATCCGATAAATCGGCAAGATTTGTTCGTTTTTGCGATAGTTTTAATATACCGCTTCTTACATTGGTTGATATGCCGGGTTATTTACCTGGTATTGATCAGGAACATGCAGGTGTTATCAGACATGGAGCTAAGCTTCTATATGCATATTCAGAGGCAACAGTGCCTAAGATCACTTTAATACTGAGAAAAGCATATGGCGGTGGATATATAGCAATGTGCAGTAAGCATTTGGGAGCAGATATTGTTTTTGCATGGCCTAGTGCTGAAATTGCAGTAATGGGACCGCAAGGTGCGGCAAACATTATTTTCAGAAAGGAAATTGAGAACTCACTTAATCCTGAGATAACAAGACAGGAAAAGATTGATGAATATATTGAAAAATTTGCAAATCCTTATGTAGCTGCTTCAAAGGGTTATGTTGATGCTGTGATTAATCCTGATGAAACAAGAGATATGCTTATTAAGGCATTTGATATTTCATCAGAGAAGAATGAACATTTACCTAGAAAAAAACATTCAAATATGCCGGTATAATTATGAATAATGATAAAATAAAAATTAATTTTGATGAATATATTACAGAAGTACCTGATGATATTAAATCAAATCTTAAAAAACATGAAAAGGATGATTTGAACGAAATAAGAGCTCTTATCCCAGGTTCTATTATCAGTATAAATGTTAAAGTCCTTTCAAAAGTAAAAAAGGGTGACGTATTATTAATTTTAGAAGCAATGAAAATGAAAAATAGAATATATGCAGAAACAGATGGTATAGTTGGAGAAATTGCCGTTAATGAAGGTGAAAGGGCAGTAAAAGGACAATTGTTGATAAAATTAAAATAATTGGAGACAGTAATGTGTGGCTTTTTTACAATTGTATTTAATAAAGAGAATAGAAACATGGGCAGTATTCTGAAAAACGCCGGTGAGAGATTATCGTATAGAGGCTATGATTCAACAGGTATTGCTGTATTCAATGAGAATGAGAAATTTATTATAAGAAAAGATAAAGGCAGTGTTGAAAAAGTAGACAAGAAATTAAAATTTTCACAATATGGCGGTTATAAGGGTATTATTCAATTAAGGTGGGCAACTTATGGTAAACCATCTAAGATCAATGCTCAGCCACATAAGGATTGTACAGGAAGATATGTATCTGCTCATAATGGGAATATTATTAATGTACATTCTCTTTTTGAGAAATTGAAAAAGGCGGGACATAGAATAAAGAGTGAAAATGATGGTGAGGTTGTTGTGCATATCATTGAGGACTATCTGAATAAAGGGAAATCCCTGAATGATGCTGTGAAACTATCCTACAAGGATATTAAGGGTGATTATGCGTTTTGCTTTGCTGATAAAAAAAGTAGAAAAATGATTGCTGTGAAAAAGGGTTCTTCTCTTTTTGCAGGAAAAGGCAATGGATTTATTGTTGTATCAAGTGATCTTTATGCTGTATTAGATCATACAAATAAAATTATTCCTCTTAAAGATTCAGAAATGATAGAATTTGATTCGGATGATTATACTATACGAAATATTATTTCAATGGAAAGTATTAAAAGAAGTCCGGAAAATAATTTCCTGAATCCATGTATTATGTATAAAAGACCCTATGATTCCTTTATGGAAAAAGAGATAAGTGAAGTTCCAACAAAGATTGATCTGCTTAGAGAATATTATGTATCATCAAATCATTTAAATAAGTTGAAAAGAACATTAAGTAAGGGTAAATTAATAATTACCGGTTCAGGAACCTCCTATAATGCATCATTACTTGGAACATACTTTTTGAATAGGATTTCCGGTATTGATGTTGCGGTTCACCTTCCTTCGGATATTAATGACAGATTAAAATATGTCAGAGATAAATCATCCAATCTGCTTGTTGTTTCCCAAAGCGGAGAAACAAAGGATGTTAAGAATGCAATTGACTCATTCCGTAATTATTCAAAAGGAAAGGTTATTGGCATGATAAACAATCTTGCTTCAACAATGGGTATGACCTCTGATTATATATTGCCGACAATTTCTGATATGGAAATAAGTGTTCCAGCAACAAAAACATTCATAAATCAGGTTGTACTTTTTTATATTCTTTCACTTTTTCTTAAAGGAGAAAGTAAATCAAATATTGATAAAAAAATTAAATTACTTATAAAATCATTAAAAAAAGCGAAAAAAGATACTGATGAACAACTCAGCAGCCTTGCTAACAAATTAATCAAAAGAGATTTTATGCATATTCTTGGCTATTCATTAACATATCCCTGTGCAAAAGAAGGTGCATTGAAAATGAAAGAAGTTAATTATATGAATATTGAAGCAATGCATTCTTCTGAATTTAAGCATGGACCATTAGCTCTTATAAAAAGGAAATATCCAATTATACTGATAACCACTGCAAAAGATAAGCATTATACATTATCACATATAAATGAAATACAAACCAGAAATGGAATTATTATAAGTATTTCTCAAAAGGATAAAGATATTGAAAAAAATTCAGATATAAATATTACAATTAATGAAAAAGATGAAAATTGCTTTGCAATAATAAGTGTTTATTTGATGCAGATCCTATCATTGAAAATTGCTTATAAAAAGGGTATTAATCCTGATCAGCCAAGAAACATTTCAAAAACAATAACGGTTGATTAATGAAGAAACTAATATATATACTTTTACTCATTCCATGTTTAATATTTGGTATTACATATCAAACAGAGTCAATTAATAATTGGTCTCCTTTATGTATTGAAAAGGGTATCTATGCCGGTATTTTGAAGGATAATTTTGCATATACAGTATCCTTTCTATATGCAAATGAAAGCATTAATAAAGTATTTTTTGCAGGCATATCAGCTGATATTTATGATAATATTGAATTAACCTCAGTGATTGATACAATGAATGCTCCATCACCTGTGAATGTTCCTTTTATCTCAAACACAGTAAATGCTTATGCTGCCGTAATCCCTGCGGGAATCAATGTTTCAATAAATAATTTTGAATTTGGATTTATTAATATATTTTCATATCAGGATCTTTTGGGTTCGTATAATATGACTAATAGTATAAATGCAAGTATAAGATATAATTTTGCAATTTACTATGCTGAAATAAATATTTACAATGTTTTAAAAACAGTATCTTTAAGTGAAGGTGAATTTTCATTAAATTATGCTCCAAAGGCAGAAATTATTTTCAATTCGGAAATAATTAATTCAAATAATTGGAAATTAAATGGAAGAATAAATGTATCAATTGGAAGAAGTGATTATGAACAGTATCATATGAAATATTATATTTATGGAGCAAATCGGTCTTTTGGTTTGGATGTTTCTTATAAGAAAATAGTATTTGGAGGGGAATTTTTTTCACCAAAAATGAAAATATATGCCGGATATAAGCCAAGTGAGCATTATAGTATATATGCCGGTTATTCAGGAAGTGCTGATTTGATGTCTTTGAATCTATTCATACGGTTTAATATATGATCTTTTCAGTAAATAGAAAAAGAGATTTTAATTCAAGAAAACAATCTGCAATTATCTCACTTTTTGTTCCCGGTCTTGGACAATTATTATCAGGTAGATTGTATGGTATATTTTTCCCTTTAATAATTATTCCTGCAATATTATTTCTTTTATATTTGAAAAAGCCTATTATTTTCCAGAATGGTTTGATTATTCTTGGTTTCCTAATATTTCATATAATTAATATTATTGATGCTTTTAATGGTCCATTTAGAAAGAAATCACCCTGTAAACTTGCCTGTCCGGCTGGGATCAATGTTCCTGCTTATATTGCACTTATTGCAGATAGGCGATTTGAGGAAGCAAAGGCAATTATAAGAATGCGTATGCCATTTATATCTGTATGCGGAAGTATATGTGATCATCCATGCGAAACAAAATGTGTAAGAAACGGTTATGACACACCTGTTATGATAATGAATTTAAAAAAGACGGTAAGTGATAAAATTGAAAATGTTTATAATTATAAAGTGAAAAATACAAATAAAAATGCTGCAATTATTGGTGCAGGTCCCGGGGGATTATCTCTTGCATATTTTCTTTCAAAAAAGAGCATAAATGTTGATATATATGAAAAGGAAAATGAACCGGGTGGATTACTTAGATATGGTATTCCGCGATTTAGGATTGATATGCTGGATATATTAAAGGACATTAATGAAATAGTAGAGAATGAATATGTAAATCTTATTACAAATACTAATGTAGGTAAGGACATATCATTTGATGAAATCAGAAAAAATCATAATTATACTATACTTGCTTTAGGAAACAATGATTATCATTGTCCACAATCTGATATAACTCCAGAGAAAAATGTGTATCATGGACTTGAAATATTAAAAAGGGTATCCAATAATGAAATAATCAATCTTGGGAATAGGGTTGCTATTATTGGCGGCGGCAATGTTGCTGTAGATGTTGCAAGAACAATTGTTAGAATGGGTTCATCGGTTGTTGAAGTATTTTACAGAGGTAAAATGGAAAATATGAAAGCAAATGCAGATGAGATCAATGAATCACTTGAAGAGGGTATTATTTTAAGAACAGAAATGGAGATTGAATCAATTGAAGACAGAGGATTATTAAGTATTATTTTTAAGAATAATGATAATGAAAAGATAGAGGATGTTTTTGATTCATTGATTTATGCAACAGGGCAATCATTGAAAATGGACAGTATTAATAAGGATCTAATGATAAAGAAAGGGTTTAAGAGCAATGTTAAGAATGTGTATATATTAAAAGATGCTGGAACAATTGTTCAAACAGTGAATAGTGCAAGAATCATTTCAAAACATATTATTTTAAAGTGTTTTAATCTTAATGGAATTATTTATAATATCTATGATGAACTTGATTATTTTCCTGAAATAAGAGAAATTTCCGATGCTGCATGGAATTATGATAAACCAAAGCATACTGATAGGGTAAATCTCAAAACAAGTGATATGGATAAAAGATTAAATACCTTTTTCAAAGTAAACAGAGACTTAACAGATAATGAATCAGTGTTTCAGGCAAAACGCTGTTTTCGCTGCAATAGATAGATAAGGTAGAATGGGTCATTGCGATGAACAATGTAGGGGCAAACCTATGTGTCTGCCCTCTTTTCTACAAACAACAGGTTTTATCAAGAAGCAGATGCAAATTCTTGTAAACACTGATAAACAATGACTTTGATAAGTATTAGATGCATGCGATATTTTCCATAGAGCATCCTTTGTAGGATATATATAGGAATAATTTAATATATCATCATTAATATCATCATATTTACACTTATTAATTATCTTGTTAGCATTCTTAATTTGAAATTTAATTGTTTTGGGTTTATATTTATAATTCCATAGAGATGGCAGATTTTTCGTATTGATATCTTCATAAAGCAGCAATACAGCAATGTTCCTTGCAATTGATTCACTGTCTTTATATGCTCCTTTTAATCTTCTTCTATCTCTTATTGCTCTTATTATTTTTTCTATTAAATTTGATGTATATATATCTTAAATGCTTTTTAGGTGTTTGTATTCGTAAATATTCCAATGTTAAATCTATATTTTTATCTATATATCTTATAAAACTTTTTCTCACTTTTTCATTTAACCGTTTATACCATTTTCGTTTTATAAATCTTATTCCTTTCTTGGCTTTATTAATATTTGTTTTTAAATGTACTCTTGCTGTCATATCCATATAAAATTCTTTCTTATATACCTGTGGGATTTTTTTTGATAGCCGATCCATAAAATGAAAACTACACCATTGTATTGGTGTTTTTACATTAAAATCATCTTTTAATACTTTTTTCAAACCCATGCTGCCATCCGCTATTAATAAGGATAATTCGTTTATTCTCAAGCCCCTTTCCTGTAAATTATTTATTAATCCTCTCCATACATTACTTGTTTCTCCTTTTGCTACTGTATAACCCAATATCTTTCTGTTGCCGCTTCTCCTTATGCCTACCGCTGTTAATAAAACATATCCCGGTCGCCTCAATATATCCTTGCTCCTAACCCACATGCCATCTAATATTACATAATCAATCTTATCCCGTTTACCTTCATTATTTTACTGATTGTACTATGACTTGTTGATAATTTATGATTTGAATTGCATAAATATGATGATAATGTCCTTGTAGATGCTCCATGATAATATAATTCTAATGTATCAAAAATTGTCTGTTTATTATATGATTTTAGTATTTTTCTTAATTTACATATATAGCCACCACATCTTGCTTTTGGTATCTTTATTTTATATCTATTTCTTCCATAGCTTATACTGAATATCTTATATCCATTCCATATTGACATAAAGTTTTAATATGCTACATTATCTTGGAATATATATTAACATTCTAAAAAAGGGGTGTTTATGAACACAAAAAAACAATTGATGAATATGGAAAAGAAGTATGGGGCAAATAATTATCATCCTCTTGATGTGATTCTTGCAAAAGGCAAAGGAATCTGGGTTTGGGATAATGAAGGCAAGAAATATCTTGATTTTCTCAGTTCATATTCTGCTGTTAATCAGGGACATTGTAATCCTGATATTACAAGGGCAGCAAAAAAGCAGATGGCAAAACTAACATTAACATCAAGAGCATTTAGAAATGATCAATTACCATTATTCTATGAAAAACTCTGTAAAATAACAGGAATGGATAGAATGCTTCCTATGAACTCAGGGGCAGAGGCAGTTGAAACAGCACTTAAAGCAGTCAGAAAATGGGGATACACCGTAAAGGGTGTAGAAAAAAACAAAGCAGAAATCATTGTTTCAAGAAATAATTTTCATGGCAGAACAATTTCTGTTGTTTCATTTTCATCAGCAAAGGATTACAAGGATGGTTTTGGACCATTAACTCCTGGATTTAAAGAGATCCCATTTGGAGATATCAAAGCACTTAAAAAAGCAATAAATAAAAATACTGTTGCATTTCTCACTGAACCTATTCAGGGTGAAGGTGGAATTATTATTCCTCCAAAGGGCTTTTTAAAAGAGGCACAGACCGTTTGTCGTAAGAATAAGGTATTATTTATCCTTGATGAGATTCAGACAGGTCTCTGTAGAACCGGAAAATTCTTTGCATATCAATGGGAAAGTGGTGTGAAACCAGATGGTCTTATTGTAGGGAAAGCATTGTCAGGTGGATTTTATCCTGTAAGTGCATTTTTGGCAAAAAAAGAAATTATGAATGTATTTAATCCTGGTGAACATGGTTCAACATTTGGTGGTAATCCTTTGGGTTGTGCAATTGCAAATGCAGCACTTGATGTGCTTGTAAAAAATAAATTGGATAAGAGATCCAATGAATTAGGTAAATATTTCATGAAGAAATTAAAAGAAATCAAATCGGATTATATCAAAGAGATAAGAGGTAAGGGTCTATTTATCGGAATTGAATTAAACGACAAAGCAAAGGGTGCCAGAAGATTCTGTGAAGCATTAATGGATCAAGGCATTTTATGTAAGGAAACACATTATAATATTATAAGATTTGCACCACCTCTTGTAATTACAAAGAAAGACATTGATTGGGCATTAAAAAGGATTGAAAAGGTAATCACTACAATATAAGCTTTTTCTTTTCTGAGGTGTCATTCCTGCGAAAGCAGGAATCCAGTATTTTCTTTGATCATTTATATTTTTGATTTCATCACATAAATAAATGGTTTTGTTTATGTGAGGGATTTCAACATATTCCTCAAATTACTCGGAATATATCCTCAAATTACTCGGAATATATTTTCACAGGGATGACAGAGTGGGAGAAGTATAACGAAGTATACTTTTTCTAATAGTGTAGGCTGCTGAATAAGGAAACTCTTGACATTTCGTTCTTTTTATATAATATAATTTAATACTGCGGGAATAGCTCAATTGGTAGAGCGCAACCTTGCCAAGGTTGATGTCGCGAGTTCGAGTCTCGTTTCCCGCTTTTTTTTATTTGTATGGCGGTGTAGCCAAGTGGCTAAGGCAATGGTTTGCAAAACCATCATTCTCCGGTTCGAGTCCGGACGCCGCCTTTTCAATGCCGGGGTGATGGAACTGGTAGACGTAGCGGACTTAAAATCCGCTGAGATTTAATCTCGTGTCGGTTCGAGTCCGACCCTCGGCATTATTTTTTTTCATATAAACCTATCATTTCTCCATAGCCCAATACATGTGTTTCCATTACCGAGAGTAAATCCTCTTTATGAATATTATAGCCAATATCAAGCATTATATCCAATGCATAGATCTTGAAAAAATATCTGTGTTCACCAGATGGTGGACATGGTCCCTGATAGCCGACAAAATTGGATGAATTTAGTCCTTGTTTAATCCCATTATCCATTATTGAATCATTAGGGAAATTTTCTGTTAGTTCCTTCATATCAGGTGGTATATTGAAAATAACCCAATGTATCCATGTACCTGCAGGTGCATCAGGGTCATCACAGATAATTGCAATACTTTTTGTGTTTTCAGGTATATTGTCCCAATATAATTGTGGAGATATCTCATCTCCCTGACAGGTATATTTTGCAGGTATCTTTTCATTATTCTTAAAACTGTTACTATAGATATTAACTCTATGCATATTATCCTCCTGATTTTCAGAAATTTCAGATTTATTTTTATCACATGATATGGCTAATGAAATAATTAAAATTAGAAACAATACTCTTTTCATAAAACTCCTTGCTCTTATAAAAATTATATAATATACAAAACAACTGTCAATGAATAATTTAAATATCTTAACTATAAAAGAAATATAAAAGAAATATGCCCGGGGCTTGACATTCTGACATCGCAAATCCCACAAAATTGCTATATTTCATTGAATTTATATAAAATTACCCACTTTATATCCTAAAATTATGTTATTCAACACTAAATACCATAATGGAGATTGGAAAAGGGTGTAAAAATGTCAAATTGTCAAGCCCCGGGCATAAGTATATTATTAATAGTAACAGTTAAATATAAGTATTAATAAGGGACGCTCGTTGATTTTGTTGATTATTTGTTGTATTCATGAGATCCTTCATAAGAGGTGCATGGAGATTTTTCAGGATGACCCGGGAGAAGAAAGAATGAATAGAAGTAATCCTTCGACCCTTCGACGATGCTCAGGGCGTGACCATTCGGCAAGCTCATGGCAGGCTGGTAGAGTGAATAGGGTTTTCAGGATGATGTACCCAGAGAGGAAGGCACACCACGCCGTACCCCTACAGAGGAAAAGAAAAAAGAAAAGAGAATACTGGATTCCAACATATTCCTCAAATTATTCGGAATATGCCTTCGCAGGAATGACAAACAAAAAGAGAATGATAGACTATTAAACATTGACTTTTCCTATATCTTGACATATTGAGCAGAATTACTACACTGTTAATAAACAAGTGAGGTAATTATGAAAGAATTTGTTTTTGATATTGAAACAGCAGGATATAAGTGGGAAGACATTGATGAGAATGTACAGAAGTATCTTATTAAAAGGCAGGGTTCTTTAGAGGATGCTAAGGGTATTTTGGGGCTTAATCCTTTGGTATCAAAGATTATTGTTATTTCCATAATGGACATTGAGCAGAAAAAGATCTTTACATTTATGGAATCGGAAAATAATGATCTGTTCTCTGCTAAGGACAAAAAGGAATTAGAGGGTAAATATGAAATAATCTATAAAACAGGTGATGAGAGAACAATTATTGAATATTTCTGGCATAAGATTGCCGAATGTA
>JAUVJU010000062.1 GCA_030592285.1 Caldifarciminota bacterium | reverse complement strand
CCATTCCTCCCACATAAACAGCAAAACTGGCTCAAGAATAATATATGATACTAGGCCGGGCCTTGACATTTTGACATTTTTTCCCAGTGCATGTTGTGTCATAATTGTACACTTCAATGTGATAATTGTCAATAGGTGATGATTTTTCTGCAATTTGATAGGAAAATGCTATTTATTGCTAATAATTATGTCAAAATGTCAAGGCCCGGGCAAATCTTTTCTTTTTGATATTATATTCCGTCTTTCGCCAAAATAAAATCTATTTAAAATTAAATATTATAAATCTATTTTATATTACATAACTCCGTCAGACAAACAAACAGAGGAGGCAGCTGTGCATTGTATGCCGCAAACCGGGTAAATGCACAGAAACTCCCCTTATTGTTTGTCTTTCTCCGTTTATTATAATATAAATCAAGTAATACTGCTATTTATATTGGAGATTTTATTTTGGCGAAACATACTCTTTTCGAATAGTTTATTTCTGGCGAATAACGATATTCTTGACGCAGAGGTATATTATTGCTAAACTATAAAAATATTATTAAGGAGAAGTTTTATGAAAAGAATAACTTTATTTATAGTTATAATTTTCCTATCATTAATTATCAATGCGGAAATGGTTGATGAAAACGGATATTCCGTTAATCATCCTATTCATGGAGATATTGAAAGTGGAAAACCTGATGGTCCTGGTTATTCCATAATACCAACAGATCCTCCTTACTCTCCCCGAATGTGTGCTGAATGGGAGCCTGCAACTGCATTATTAATAAGATATCCATTGGGACTACCGTGGATTATGCTTGAGACAGTATCAGAGGATATTCCAATTATATGTATAGTAAGCAGCACATATCTTGCTCAGGCTCAAACAGATTTTTTGTCACATTCAATTAGCAATGTACAATTTATTGTAGCAGACAATAATACCTTTTGGATGCGTGATTGGGGGCCATGGTGTGTTTTTGATTCATCAGGTGTATTTGGGATTTCCGATCATGTATATAACAGAGCGGATACAAATGGCAGAGAAGAGGATGATCGGGCAAATTGGACAATTGCCGATAGTTTATCAATAGCTCTTTGGAAAACAGAATTGAGACATACAGGCGGAAATTTCATGACAGATGGACATGGTATAGGTATGTCGGGAGATGATATATATGATTTTGTTTTTAATCGGGATATAAGCATTGATTCAGTTAATGCTATGATGAATGCATATTGGGGTATTGATAATTATATTACATTTGAAGATCCGCTTGCCTCATACATTGACCATATTGATTGTTATGCAAAATTCCTCAGTGAAGAAATTATTATACTTGTAGAAAATGGAACATCAGATGACATTGCCTTAGATGCACTTGAAACATATCTTGAAGGACAGGATAATTGTTATGGAAGAAAATATCAGGTATATAGAATTAATGCTCCAAGTATTCATGATGCAGCTTATGCCAATTCTATTATTCTCAATAATAGGGTTTTTGTACCATTAACAGGATATGCAGATGAAGATTCAACAGCAATTGCTCTATATGAATCCTTGATGCCGGGATATGAAATAATTGGTATAGAGGATCCGGGAGGAACAATAGAATTCCTGCCAACTGATGCAATTCATTGCAGATCCAAAGCATTATATGATGCTGATATGTTATTTATTGACCATGCACCACTTGAAGATCAATCATCAATTATTGATTCATATACAATAATTGCAAATATCATTCCATACTCCGGTGAAAATCTAATTAATGATTCACTGAGAATATATTACAGAGGCAATGCATATAGGGATAGTATTTGGCAATATTCATTAATGTATCTTGATTCAGCAAATTGGTATTCAGGAAATATTCCGCCACAATCGGATAGTACAATTGTAAATTATTATATTACTGCAACGGATAATTCTATGAAGCGGGAATGTGATCCATATCCTGCACCATTAGGATACTATACATTTAATGTATTCAACTCTATTTCAATGATACATTTTGAAAAGTATGAAGAGGATAATAGTAAGATTAACAATCAGATCAGTATTGAATTTCTTATGAATTCCATTCATATTAAATGTTTAGAAAATAGAAATATGAAATATGCAATATATAATTCAATGGGTCAGCATATTGATTGCTTTTCATCAATATCGAGATCAACTATTAGTATTAATACATCACATCTACAAAATGGTATTTACTTTATTCAGTATGGAACATTTGATTCATATCAGAGAAAGAAATTTCTTATTATGAGGTAAATCAGATAGGGGCCGTGAAGTTTATAAATATGATTCTCTCATTTTTTCATCACATAAAATTAATTCTGTTCTCTTTTCCCATTGAGGAAATCTTTTGTAATTCATTTTTTTATGTGTATCATAATAGCTTGTTGGTATGGGATGAGTGCCGTATACAACATCAAGTTCAAATTTCTTATTGATAAATTCCCTGAAATAATCAATATACTGACATGGAGGATAGCCTATGATCATGCCTGTAGCAAAATGAATAACTTCAACTCCATTTTTTTTCATCTCTACAGGTGCATATTCAATATTGCCTCCGGGGCAGCCGCCGCATATTGTATAGCCGCAAATAATAATATTTTTATCTTTGTAAATACTGAATGCACCTTCTCTATTATTTAATGCTCTTAAACATTTTCCACCTGCACAATTTTTGTATCTACCGCAAATAATTATTCCCACTTTTACTGTATCCATATTTCTCCTACAAGTTAAAATATTAAATTTACCATTTATATATTAATCTTAGCATTGAACTTGCCCTTGGTATTGATGGTCCTGGGGCAAACAGATCTCCCTGATTACCTAAAAATATATATGCACTAAGCTGTATATTAATATTGAGAGGAAGTGTATTTTGATAAACAGGACTAAGTATAACACTTTTGTCATTCCAATCCAATATTGATATTAATGCTATAGATGAAAAATCATCAATAGGAATAGAGATATTTCCAATTAAAAGATTTAGCAATTTGTCATTGGGATGAATATTCAAAAGAGCCTCTCTCATAATGGAATTAAGATTATTCAGATCTAATCCCATATATTCTGCCTGAACAATAATCTTTGTATTGTAACCTATGAAGAAACTATAATCAGCACCAAGCAAATATGAATATGAATTACTGATGTTCTCATCAAAATAACATCCAAATGCACCGTATAATCCAATATCCCATATATCGCCTTTAAAGGTTAAGCCAGCTCGTTGACTTGGTATAATTGATGAAACAGGTAATGAAGCAATAAACATTCCAGCACTATCTGCCTCTCTTACATAATTAATAGTAATATCATATCCCAAAAATCCCATTCTTGCTCTTGCACCTAATTTTACTTTATCAATATTAGTAGTGAATCCATCTGGAAATGAAGCAATTAATGATAATCCTGAATTCCAATTAACAGGAATATATATATTAGCAGCATCTGTGTATTTACCATTACTCTCTTCATTTAATGCAACAGCACCTAATGAATAATCAACAGTATTGAACATGGATCCATAAGACCATGAAATGGGTTGTCTTCCTAATGTCATTTTTATAAATGGAAATTTAAATTTGATATATAATTTTCTGAAAAATAATGATGTCTGATGATTAATTGATAATCCCTGAATGGGTTTATATACAACAAATTCACATCGCAGATCATGATTCAATAATTTAGGTAAAAAGATCTCAAAATCCGCACTTTCAATAATATCATAATCAAAATCATTATTGTTATCAATATATCCTGATGTTAATATCTCTATTCCTCCACCCATACCCATACTGAATATGGGTGAAGAAAATATTATAAGAGAAAGTATTATAAGTACTATTTTCATATTCATCAATTCTGCTTACAGATTTTCAAGCGTAAATGTACTGCTTGGAATATTGGTATTAAATTTAATGGAATGAACAATAAATTCGGTTTTTGTGTCTATTCTCAATTTGTTAATCATTTCTGTTTTCACAGGATACCATCTGCCATCTATTACATTAACTTCTTCCACCGTCATTTCCTTTAACAATCGTCCGCTCTCTGTATATAGTTCCTCTCTTAATCCAACAAATCTTTCTTTATCAATCCATGATTTTCTTTTATAATAAGAGACTTCTTTGCCTTCAACAGCAATGCCTTCAAGTACATAGCATTTACGCCCATCAATTTCTTCTTCTCCCATTAATTCAAAAGTATATAGATCTGTTAATTTATCCGATTCCATCATATCCTGATATGAAAAATCACTACCCATCATACCCTGTTTTAACATATGACCTGATAGTTTAACAACATCTTCCGCTTCAGGAAAAAACATCCATAATTCATCTTCTTTTTTTAGAAATTTTGTTCCCCTATCATTGGGATTAGTGAATTCAGTTAATACATTTTTATCATCAACATAGGAAGTCATTGATTTGTTTATTGTTCTGCTGCCATTAGTAATGATCATTTCGGATTCAACTTTTGCAGTTTTTATATATTCATTCCTATCCCTTTTACTAATAATTTCCTCAACAGTTATTGCATTAAGAGGAATAATAATTAGTAAAAGTAATATTATTATGCAGGGCATTACTATTCTTTTCATAAATTGCCTCCTTTAATTGGCATTTTCCATTTTCATTGTATCTTGCAATTTTACTAGCCACTAGCGTACCAGAAACCAGCGTACTATTCTTATGCATCTCTTATTGCATCTGTTGGTTCAAGGTTTGCTGCTTTTCTTGCTGGAATAATACATGCAATTGTTACAAGAATTACACCAAGTAAAAATGCAAAAATAGTATTACTCCATGATTGAGCAGTATATACATATGAATTCATCATAATATCAGTACTTATACCTGATAATGCTTCACTGAAATCAATGCCTGTTACAGCAAAATATCCATTAATTAATGATCCAAGACCCGCCCCAATGAAACTTCCGAATATACCCATAATGCCACCTTCTATAATAAACAAATAAAGAATATCCTTACTTTCAAGTCCCATTGCAACCATCATGCCAATTTCCCTGGTTCTCTCTTTTACAATCATGATCATGGTATTAACAACAACTATACAGGATAATAAAACAAAAATTATATATATTTGATTATATATAACTTTACCTAATTCCATATATGCAACTAATTCGTTTTCCTCTTTATAGCTATGCACCAAATACTTATCCAATGAATTGTTTATTTCAAATAATGCCTTTACATTAGGCAGAACCTTATCGGACATACCCAATGTTCCTGTCATGAGCAGTAGTTCAGTTGTTTGCCCATCCATATATAATAATCTCTGAGCCTGATCAATAGGTAAATAAAACACTATTTCATTAAGTATTCTAAGTCCGCAATCAAATTTTCCAACAATAGTAAAGGTAGTTCCTTTGAGTGAATTATAGGATGTATTGTAGATTATTGTTACTTTTTCGCCCACCTTTTTATTGAGCTTTTTAAGCAGCACCGATCCCATTACAATTTCAAGATTACCATTTTCTACCATTCTACCTTCTGTAATAAAATTATCTACATTGGTATATTGTAATTCCTTGTCTTTATCTATACCCCATCCCATCATTGTAATTAATTCATCGCCAGAACTGGACATTGCTCCGAATTTTAATCGTGGAATTACTGTTTCAACATTATCAATATTCTCAATTTCCATAATCATATTAGAAATACCCTCTCCTTGAAATCCATCAATTGGACAATCAAGTGGCATAAGGCGAGCTTGCTGATGATACTCCTCTGTAACAATCTTGATATGTCCTGAATTGTATTGAATATTATTTGAGGATACGGAATCAGCCATACCTGTTATATATCCGCGGGCAAATACAACAATCATTACAGAAAAAGCAATTGCAATTACAGATATTATTGTTCTTAATTTATGTCTAAACAAATTTTTAAAAGCTAAGTTTATTAAAAATTGCATTATTACCTCCTATCTGTGATAGATTGCTTTTATTGGATCTTTTGATGCAGCCCAGTGAGCTGGTAGAATACTTGATATTACTGAAACAATGATTCCAAAGAAAAATATATTTACAAATGCTGTTATATTCCATGATCCATATATTTTACCAATAATAGGTATACCAAAAGATGATAGTTCCATGCTTGTCATCACAGACCAGTCAAAACCATAGGTAATAAATAACCATACACCTGCTAATCCCAGCATTACACCTGCTAGTCCTCCAAGTAAGCCTATACCGGCGGATTCCATAACAAAGGTATAAACAATTTCCTTTTCTTCAAGCCCCATTGCCTTCATCATGCCGATTTCTTCCATTCTTTCAAGAGCTGCAAGAATCACAGTATTTATTATTGCAATTGCAGCAATAAAGAGGATCATCATCATCATTAATTGATTGCCCACATTTTTTGCACCTGCAAATGAGATTGCTTCAAGGTTATACCAGAAATATACATTGTTACCGATACTTTTATCTATTGTGTTTATTAATTGATGCCCTGATTTTTTTGCCATATCTTTGTTGCTTAAACTTACAATGATCTTGCTAATTTGATTATCAATATGAAGTGATTTCTGCACTATGTCTAATGGTAAGAGTACAAGATTTTTATTGACATTGGGATTAGATGAATGTACAAGTCCGCATATCTCAACTTCAATTGTATTGAATGTCTCATTCTTGTCTTTTACAAGCAGAATAATATAATCATTGATACCCACTTTCATAAGATCTGCAAGTCTTTTCCCAATAACTGCTTTATGCTCTCCATTTTTACACATTCTTCCTTCAACAAATTTATCACCCAAATTAAAAACCTGCAGGTACTTTTCCGGATCAATGCCTTTACCAAGTACAGGTAATTCATTCCTTCCATTATTAAGTATTGCCTTAAAATTTACTTCAGGTGAATATGCTTTATAACCGTCAATACTACTTATTGCAGATATCATTGCATTATCAGGATCAATTAAATTCCTTAATGGTAAATCATCCTTTTCTTCCCAATATACCTGATTGGCAATCTGTAAATGTCCTGCTTGATAATCAATAATACTCTCATAGGACATATCGGTCATACCAAGAATTAATGAATCAAGAAGAAGATAGAAGAATACTGCAAATGCAATAATACTGGCAGTGATTAATGTTCTTGATCTATGACGAACAAGATTTTTAAAAGCCAGTTTAGTTAGAAACATTGTTCTTCTCCTTTTTTTGATCTTTTGTAATTAAACCATCCTTGATTTCCAGTAAACGGGAAGCATAATCCATTACAAGAGGATCATGTGTTGCAAAGATAAATGTTGTTTTAAGCATTTCATTCATTCTTTTCATTACATCCATTACTTCCTTACTAGTTTTGGAATCAAGATTGGCAGATGGTTCATCTGCAAGCACTAATTTTGGTTCTTTTACCAAAGCACGAGCAATAGCAACCCTCTGTCTCTGACCTCCGGATAATTCATTGGGTCTTCTATGCTCAAGTCCTTTTAGTCCCACTTCATCAAGTATTTTCATGATTTTTTCATGCTGTTCTTTTTTACCATATTTTTTTGTTAATCTAATGGCAAATTCAACATTTTCATAGGCAGTTAATACCGGAATTAGATTATGCCCCTGAAAAATAAAACCAACATTATGTCTTCTGATCATTGCCAGATCTCTTTTACTTGCTTTGCCTAATTCCTCACCATTAAATCCAATCTTTCCACTTGTTGGTTTATCCAGACAACCAATCATATTGAGTAATGTTGTTTTCCCTGATCCTGAAGGACCAAATACAGTTGTAAATTCACCTTTTTCTACTGTGAGATCAATACCTCTTAGTGCTGGAACCTCAAGCTTTCCCTGATCATAGATCTTTTCCACATTCTCTAATTTAAGTAATGTCACCTTTACCTCCTCTACTTACTATTAACCTTATTTATTCCGTTTTTGAAAAACTCATTTAATTGATCAAGAGAATCCGTTATCTGCTTTAAATCCATTTTTTTTTCAATGGGCGTTAATTTTATATAATTACTTAGTAAGAATGAAATTATTTTTACCACAAAATCCCTTGATAATTTGGGATTGATCTCATTATTTTCAATTGCCTTATTAACCAATTTATCTATAAATAATTCTGTTCTATGTCCGTATTTATCAATTATTTTATTAAGCATATAAGAATTTGGTTCCTGAAGCATTTTCATGCCCATTTCTGAAAACAGTGGATGATCCATTGCGAATTCAACACCTGCTTGAATTAATAATTTAAAATTATCATTAAATAGTAATATCTCAGATTTATTAGATAGTATATTATTCAATTTCTTTTCCATATATATCATTTTTTCCTGAACCGCTATATCAATTATTTGGAGATAGATATCTTCTTTATCCTTGAAATAATGATAAAATGTGCCCTTTGATGTATTGGAGTTCTTGATTATTGAATTGATTGAAGCAGTATCATAATAATTATCTGCAAATTCCTTTATTGCTGTTTGAATGATCCTATTTTTTGGTGTGGTTTCCATCTCTATTTTCAATAGACCTCCTAGTTTAGACCTCATGGTCTAACGTATCAGATTTTCTACTTTCTGTCAAGAAGAAAAAGAGAAGAATGCCCGGGCCTTGACATTTTGACATAATTATTAGAAATAAATCACTTTTCCTTTCCAATTATCATTAAAAACACCACCTATTGACAAATATTACATTGAAGTGTACAATAATGACACAACATGCACTGGAAAAAAATGTCAAAATGTCAAGGCCCGGCCTAGTATCATATATTATAGTATTGTTGATTTTGGGTTTTATGGTATACTTCATGTATGAAAATAACTTTTGCAGTGTTTGGATCAACAGGGGATGTGCAACCATTTATTGCTCTTGGTAATGCACTTATAAAAAAGGGACATCAAGTAGTGATTGCTACCCATAGATCATTTGAGGAAACAATAAAAGGTATTGGAGCGGATTTTTCCCTTTTTGAGGGGAATCCTCAGGAAATGCTTGATGGTAATAGAGGAAAGAAATGGATTAAAGCAGGCAATAGATATTATTGAAAATGCAAATTATAAATTTATAAATAAAAAATAATTTGACTTTTTTTAGATTAAGTATTATTCTATATAATAATAAATACATAGGAGTTTAAAATGGCAGATGAAAAAAAATTTTGTACAAATTGTGGGAAACAGATTGATGCTAAGGCAGAGATCTGTCCAAAATGCGGAGTTAGGCAGCCCGGTATGAATGCAGGTGCAGGCTCAGGTGCAATATCAGGAAGAATAGTGGCAGCAATACTTGCAATTCTTTTGGGTGACTTTGGAATTCATAAATTCTATTTAGGACAGATTGGATTGGGTATTGTTTATCTACTTTTTTGCTGGACAGGAATTCCTGCAATAATTGGTATTGTAGAAGGCATAATATATCTTACCTATACGGATGAAAGTTTCAGAGAAAAATATGATAGGTAAATATTGAAAAAAATAATTCGATTCTGCTATTTATTATGGGTATGCTTTACAATTGCATATGTATGGATTCATTTTACTAACAATTATCTTTTGCTGAATGGTTATTTAGTAACATTTATTGTTTTCACTGCATTATCTGTACTTATAATCATTTTCATTAAAAAAATACAAGTAAAAACGATTATTGTATCATTATTATTAGGAATTATTACTGTAAGTATTTTCTTTAAAACATATACTTATCCGGAATTAATGATCCTGAGTATAGGTAGATTCTATATGCTACTAATTTCATTAATTATTCTTTTTCCATTAAGAATAAGGATTCCTGCTATTATTAAAACAATTATTACAAACATAGTTATTTTTATTGTACTATTTGAAATAATTTTGCATTTCATTTTTCTATTTACAGGTATTGATATTTTGAAACGGAAAAATGAGATTGTGAGAATTATGCCTGGTCAAAAAATGAATAATGTAATAGTAAATGAACATGGATATATTGGTACTCCTCCAAATGAAAGAACAGATAAATCACAATGGTGTTTTATTGGAGATTCTTTTGGTATAGGAATTGTTGATTATAGATTCAATTTTATAAAAATGATTGAAGATTCTTCAGAGAAACAAACTGTAAATCTATCGCAGCCGGGATTTTCTCCTTTGGATTATTATAAGCAAATGATAAAATATGTGCATCAGGGGAAATATGAAAAATGCTTTATTGTAATTTTTACAGGAAATGATATATCGGAATGGAGATTTGAAGAAAATAACTGGTCATATAAAAAGAGTAGGATATATTGTCTTATAAGTAATATTGTTTATTCAATAAGATTTAGGGACTTTGCTAATGGTGAAAGTGATTTTACAGAGACACAATTTATTGATATTGAATGCAGGCGTGCATTGTTTAATGAATTCCCTGATGAGGAATTATGGAATAGATTTAGAAAGGTTATTAATGAAATGAATGAATATGCAAGGGAAATGAAAATTGAACTTGTATATATATTGATTCCTGATGAATATACAATAAATAGTGATTTGCAGAATGAAATAAATAGGAAAACAGGAATTAATATTGATTTTATGCTTATTCATAATCGGGTTTTAAGATTATTGAAGTCCCTTAATTGTATTGTGATTGATTCCTATCCATATATATATGAAATGAATGAACAGGGGATTAATCCCTATAAACCATTTAATACTCATATAAATAGAGATGGGAACTATGCTGTTTACAGAAGTGTGATTATGCGTAATTTTTTAGAATTAATTGACAATGGAACGGCTGAAAAATTGAATAAAAATGGGACTGAGAAAAAATAGATTTATTCTTGACAAAAAACCATTTTCAGTTATACTTTAATTGAAACCAATCTCATATTCCCTCCCTAACCGGACGGCCTCGCTTCCGTCCGGGTTTTTTTTTGTGGGGTATATAGCATCAGAATAACACAAAAACCACTAATCTAATGAAAAACGAATAAAATGAGGCGTACTTTTAATAGTACCATTAATAATTATATTAAATAGTGAGGATATTTGACACAGATTTGGAGAGAAGTAAACGACCTTGGACAGATCAAGCTCTATCTGAACAAACATAACGTATTCCCTATCCTCATCCGTTTCTGCTCCGTCACACAAGTAAACGGATTGATAGGTGGGTTTTGAACCCACCACTACAAACATAATGAATTTATAAACGATCAAAATCGCAGATGTATATTCCGAGTAATTTGAGGAATGTATTGATTATATTGGTTGTCCTCGTCCGCTTCTGTTAAGAGTAATCCAAGGAATATGCTCATCCTCTTTCTTGTCCTCCTCCGCAGAAAAGATTCTTATCCTTATTGTTTATCTTTATCCGTTTCTGCTCCTAATGTTTTTCTTTGGAAAGGTGAGGACTGTTTACTCTG
>JAUVJU010000170.1 GCA_030592285.1 Caldifarciminota bacterium | reverse complement strand
TACTTATTGCAGCAGGGCACAAACTCATAAGACAAACATATGGAGTGGTTAAAAACAAAAAAGATTATGATCCAAATTATGTAAGAAATGTATAATTAGATAATGGTATTGACACAGTACATTGCGAGGAGCGTAGCTCCGCGGCAATCTCATTCTTCTCTGTCATTCCTGCATCGGCAGGAATCCATCCTTATCTGCCGTAGGAACAGGGCTCGACCTGTCCACCAATTATAAAAATAATGAAACATATTAATCGTAGGGGCAATGCCCCTGTGCTTGCCCATATTTATTATCCATAATAATCCGAAAAATATGTTAGTAGGGGCAGGGCTCGACCTGTCCACCAAAACATTATCATTATTTTCATTTTAATCTTTATCCTAATCTTTTCCCAATATGCCCTCTTCCTCCCCGCCCTGAGCAGAGCAGAAGGATCTCCACTAACATACTTCTTTTTCTACCATCCCAGCGAAAGAAATTCTACGAGTACCCCTTATAAATTCATACTATAATAAACACTTACACCTAATCCGAAACTTTTTGTTTGCCAATTTTCTTCCTCCGTTAAATATAATTTAGGTGATAAAAGTGTAATAAAATTACCTTCATCATATTTTTGATTTGATTCATAACAAATAAATGGCATTATACTTATTTTTCCTATTTTAATTTCATAAGAAATTTTTGTTGAAAAATTATAAAAATAAGGATTAAGACCAAGTAAATAATAAGTTCCTCCAAATCCAAATGTAATTGCAAAATCATTACTTATAATACTACTGTTAATAAATCTATAAGATCGATAACCGCTTCCTACTCCACACCCTATATCAATAGTCATTGCATTTATAATATTACTTTTGAAATCAAATTGCTTTCTTATACTCATTGTTAATTGTGGATATAAATATATATTTTTTATAGATATTCCAATATCAGTTTTATTAAATATACCATGTCTGAAAAAAAGAGAATTACAAGGTCTCCAACCATAAATAGATACACTTTGTGATGTTTTTTCAGTAACAACTCCAAACCCTATAAATTGTTCACCTTTTTTAGCAACTTTAGCAGGATAAAAGGTAATAAAACACCCATTTGCAAAAAATAAGATAAACAATAAGTGCAATAAAATTAATGTTTTTTTTCTATCCATAATAATCGTTTCCTTTTGTCTATCTAAAATTAAAATAAAAACTTATTCCAAATCCATAATATTTAGCCTGCCATCCACCACTATGGGAATAAGTATTATCAGCATGTGATATAAGATTAATAAGACTTCCATAACCAACTTTTTGCATTGCTTTGTAGTAAATAAATGGAATCACATTTATTTTACCCATTTTAATTTCATATGACACCCTTGTTGTAAAAACATGATCATCTTCATACCAAATACCTCCATCGGGAAATCTCTCAGTCCATCTGTAACATTTTCCATATCCTAATGTGACTGCAAATTCATCTTTTATAAAGCTGTTCCTAACATAACAATTAAATTCATTAAATAGAAGAAAATACCCTCCGCCACATCCTATATCTATAGTTATTGCATCAATTATTTCATTGTTAAAATTAAACTGTTTTCTACCGCTCATTATGAATGTAGGGATTACCATAAATGTTCTATAAGACACTCCAATATCAAAATCATTTGGTAGTCCATATCTACAAAATAAAGAACTATAAAACATAGAACCCCTCGAATCGGAACTTTCATTAACAGTTCCTAATCCAATATGAAAATTTCCCTGTTTAGCTACTTTTGCAGAATAAAATGCTGTAAGGCAACCATTATTTATACAAAGGATAAACGATATTGAAACTATAATTACTAATTTTACAAGTTTTCTTTTCATACTATTCCTTTTTATTATATAAAGTTAATATACATTTTCGCTTTATAATTCATATCTAAAATAATAACACTTTTTCATAATTTGTAAACACATCCCGCAATCAATTCAACTTCTGTATACTCAGCGTACCAGAAACAAGATACTAGATACTTCTGCAATTTTTCCACTTTTTCAAGCACCGTCCCCTGAAGAATTTAACTTATCCCTGTTATTTGTCCATTTTTCTCGCATTTAACCCCTTCTTTTGTCCATTTTTAACAAAAACACCCTTGACAATTGTCCCTGCAATCTTAATTATAATTCATATCTTTATCTTCTTACCCTTTTTTCAATTTCCTTTTTACTTGGTAATTTTGATTCATATTCTGCTATAAATATCTTATTTTCCAAACCGCCTAATGCATAGTGTATCTCTTCCCTGCCTTTATATTTACATATAATTAAACCTATGGGTGACTTCTCCCATAAATACATTTTATTCTCTTTATAGTAATTAAGGTATTTGTTCATTTGTCCAATATATTCACTCTTGAATTTACCAATTTTTAGATCTACCAAGATGATACATGGAATACCTCTATGATAAAATTCAAGATCAATTTTATGAATCTCCTGGTCAATTATAATTTTTCTCTGCTTGCCAGCAAGAGAGAAATCAGAACCAAACTCTAACAGCAATTGTTCAATATTAACTAATAATTTCTTTTCCAATTGACTTTCACTATAACCCTTTGGAAGTTGGAGAAAATCAAAATTATATGTGTTCTTAAATACTTTTTCAGGAAGAATAGGCGTAATAGGCATAGGAGTAATTGTAACTAATTTATTTTCCTTTATTGCTCTTGCATACAATTTACTGTTTATTTGCTTTTTTAATTCTCTTACACTCCAGTTATTTTGTACAATTTGGGATTCATAGAATCCTTTTTCTTCATTATCCTTTATAGCTATTATCTCTACATAATGAGACCAACTCAATTTTGCAGACACTGTCTGCAAAATTGGATATGATTTATAAAACAATAAGGCATTATATATATTTCTCAAGGCAATATTTAAATCCTTTGCCAACTGTTTTATTATTTTTTCTCCATATTTAGGTTTATTTCCATATTCCAGCTCTCCTCTTGCGATTCTTTCTCCTATTTGCCAATATGTTTGAACTCTAATATTATCAACTGTCTTATATGCCTGATAAGTAGATTTCTCAAGCAAACTCCGAATATCTCTTAATATTTCCCTATAACCCTTTGTAATATCTATATTTTTATTGGTTTTTATTAACTTTTTTGTCATAGTTTTTTTATTTTTTTTATGATTGAATAATAACACATTTTTCAAAAATTTTAAAGTTTAATTAAAGAGCGGGTAGTGTAAAAAAGGAGAT
Source organism: Caldifarciminota bacterium (assembly GCA_030592285.1). GTDB lineage: Bacteria > Hydrothermota > 32-111 > 32-111 > 32-111 > JAUVJU01. The sequence continues at coordinate 338 of JAUVJU010000170.1, read as the reverse complement.
AAGAAACGAATTGTTTTTCTTCAAAATAAGAATATATTATCTAAATTTTAATATTGCCGAAATCAACCATCGTCCCTGCAATCATTCTTAATTAAAATGGAATTCTTATGCCCTCATTGAGCCAATCCATTATAATTTTTCTTATTTCCTTACTCACTTTTTCATTGTTTGGACCATATAATTGTGCAATGTACAACTGGTTTTCTAAATTTTTCTCAATCAAAACCATTGCTCTTTCTCCTTTGCATTCCCATGTGTAAATATATGATCTGCCGCTAACTATTTTCTTTGCATAACCCAATGCACAATTATTGAAACTACTTGCTTGATCCTGCAAT
>JAUVJU010000203.1 GCA_030592285.1 Caldifarciminota bacterium | reverse complement strand
TCTGTATAATCCCATAAAAATACTCCACAATCCCATTCTACATAATCAATCAATGTATCATTCTTCATTCTTATTATATCAGTTGCTCCACTTCTAACACGCCTACTTATTTCTGTTATATTGTTTATATCTGATACATCATAACAATAAAAACTATCTTCATAAAACATATATGATTTGTCATCTTTTACATATATTCCACCATAACCACTAAACATTTGAAATATACTATCTCTATATACAGGTACATACATATCAGTTAAATCTATTATCCTGTATCTTGGTTCTGTGCCTTCACTTGCATTTGCATGTAAATAAATACTATCAAGCATTATATTGAAATTATAACATCCTGTCATAACTTCGCTTGCTTTTACTGGCAAACTTGGTGTTGATATGTCAATTATTGGAATACCTGATGCATTTGGTGATACAACCATATCTCCATTTATATCTATTCTCTGTTGATAGTATCCAGTTGTTAATTCTCCTTCTATGCTCGGATTATTCTCATCTGTTATATCATAAATTGTTAAACCACTATCTCCATCTGCCATATATATATAATTACCTTGCTTTATTACATCTTCTGCTATATGTCTTGAATAACATTGACTTATTACTGTTGGTTCTGTTCTTGTACTTATATCCATTATCATTAATCCACCATCTCCTGATGCTACATATAATCTGTCTCCCTCAATATCTATTCTTCTACATTCTCCATATCCCTTATATTCACCTAATAGTATAGGATTACTTTTATTGCTTATATTAATTATTTGTAGTCCTCCACTTCTTGCTCCTACATACAATCTATCTCCTATTACTTCAAGTTCAAATGCATATCCTTCTATATCACATTCTCCTATTAATGTGAATATTGTATCATTATCTATATCATATATTCCTATTCCATTAAGTCCTCCTGCTGCTATCAGTATTGTATCTTCTATTAGTTCTATATCATAAGTATATCCATTTGTATTTATAGTTGAATGTAATTGAATATCATATATATTACTTATATCCATTATTCCAATTCCTACACTACCATAACCAAAATATGTGTATGGATAATTAGCAAAAACACCTTTAGGAGATTCAGATAATGGATAAGAGTCATCTGATATTGCGATATCTCCTGGTACATTTAGATTGAATATTCTGAAATTATTATAATCCCAAATAATTGTAATCCCTAAAGTATCATGCTTACTAAATTGACTACCACTTGGTATTTTCCTTATATATTCTAAATTTATTGTATCATTAATAAAATATTGCAGTGTTCCTTTTCCACAGATGTACAGTGTATCATTATCTATATATATGTCATTCCAATTGTAATTTGCATCGGTTCCGTGCAACTGATTTACAAGTGTTGGATTATCAGCTGTATGTATATCATATATATTAAGTAGTGTATCTTCCTTTGTAATATAGAGATAATTCCCTATTCGTCTTATGAAATTAATATAGCTATCTAATTTTATTTCATCAATGAGTGTTGGATTACTTTCGTCACTTATATCAAGTACCCATAGATATGAACCACTACTAATATAAGCAGTACTATCCTTCACTGCTATTGCCTCAGTTGGTCCATACTCCCATGTCCCCAATTCCTCTATAATCTGAGAATATGATAATATACTTATTAATAAAATTATTGATAATAAAAATGTTTTTTTCATTTATCCTCCAAATCTAATTTTTACTATTCTAATTCCATCATCTCAACTTGTCAATAGATTAGTATATTTGTTCATATTCATTTTCTTCTTTCTGATTGTTTTCACTTTATTCCCTTTTTTATTTCTTTTAAATTATTTTTTGGAGTATTTTCTTTACTTGTTTTCTAAATGCCCTCTTAGGATCTTTTAATCCATTTTTACCCATTAGAAAAAATTTAATGCTTTTTCTTTTTATATTATTAAAACCCGTAATAATATAAACATTTTTTCCCTTTTTTAGTGCATAATCAACAATATTGCCAGTTATCTTTCCATTAAATGATTGCTCATCAAATCTTCCTTCACATGTAATAACATTTTCTGATTTATCAATATGCCTTTTTATTCTAATTAATCTTTCCAAAAATATATCATTTCTTATTGGCTTTGCTCCAATAAATGTAAATGCTGCACCAAGTCCACCAGCTGCTCCAGCATATTTTGTTTTGCTGATATGTAATACTGATGCTCCTCTATTATAGCATTCCTTCAAAAAGCCCTTCCTTTTTCCTTTCACCCCTTTTTGTTCAGCATACATTAATGCACCCTTTTGTCCCTCAAGATAATTATTCACATCTGGAATAAAAAAAAGTTTTTTAACCTGCTTTTTTTTAGTAATATTTTTAAGGATCTCAGTATTATCATATTTAACAATATTTAAACCCATTTCCTCAAAAAACCCTGCACCCATATCAATTGTTGCACTGCCTCCAAGTCCTACATATACCTTTTTACCTGTTTTTAATGCCTTGTTAAGAGCAATTCCAAGCCCTCTTGTTGTTCTTTTAAATGGATCTGATGATCTTC
>JAUVJU010000182.1 GCA_030592285.1 Caldifarciminota bacterium | reverse complement strand
TTTTTTTTGCTTTTTTTGCTTTTTTAAATGCTTCTCCGAAATCGTTTAATATTCCTATATATGAAAATTCTCTTTTGAATATTACACTTGATGATCCTGCATGGGAAACTTATGGAATAAAACTTACAAAATTCTATTCTATATATCCCGAATTGGATACTAATCCATCATATAGTCCAACTGTCTATTTGCTTTTTGATGGGAATAACTTGGGAGTAAAGTTCTTTTGTCCTAAGAAAGAAAAAGCAATATATACATCAACTACAAGAGACTTTAATATGTTTGGACAGGATGGATTTGGTGTATTTTTAGATACATACAATAATAAGAGAAGTGCATATTTATTTAGTGTAAATGCAAATAATATTCAGTCCGATTTTTATGGAGATAATGCAGCTGAATCTCAGGATCCTTCATGGGATGCCGAATGGTATTCAGAGACCATGAAATTGAGAGATGGTTGGGAAGGTAAAATTATAATTCCTATAAAGAATTTAAGATTTAATAATGGTAAATGGGGAATTAATTTTTTAGAAGCGATAAAAAGAATAAAAGGAACTCCAAAAACAGAGATAATTTCTTGGACATTTCCTGGAACCGCATTAATAGACCCATTAACATTTGGTGAAATTAATATTTCCTTAAAGAAAGAATCCGCCAATAAAACATTCAAAATAATTCCTTATTTTGCAAGTTCTTACGAACCTATGACTTATAAAGCAGGAATTGATTTGGAAGGTACATTTAACAACAATTACAATATTAATCTTACATATAATCCGGATTTTGCACAAATTGAAGGAGATATTGACCAGATAAATCTCTCCAAAACGAATTTATGGCTTCAAGAAAAGAGACCTTTTTTTATGGAAAAAGGAGATATTTTAAGTTCGCTATTAACCCTGATGTATACAAGATCTATTGATACTATAAAATATGGAGGTAAAATAACAGGAAATTTAAATGGGATGGACATATACTCTTTTTATGTCTTTGAAAAATCTGATACATTAAATAATTACTTTTGTCTAAGAACAAAAAATAATTTTGGGAATAATTGGGTAGGACTTTATGAAACAAGTAAATTAAAAGATAATTATTTCAATCATAGTATAGGAATAGATGGGAAATTAAAATTATTATTCCAATCGGATTTAAACTTTGCTCTTGCAACTACATATACAAAAGGATTATCTAATAAGAACAATTTTGCCTATGTTTTTGAAATTGGAAGATCAACTATAAATAAAGGATTGATGTATAATTTTTCATATAAGGAATTTCAAGAGAATTATAATCCTGAAGTCGGGTTTTTATCACTTCCTCAATTTAGAGCTGGGAATGGTTATTTTTCTTATATTTTTCCAATTAATTATTTTGGGATTCAATCAATTAGTCCTGTTTTTTCATATAGTAATTGGAGAAATATAAATGACAATAGTTTAATATTAGAAAGTTATCAACCTTCTATTGGAATTAATTTTAAAAAATTATTCAATTTAGGATATTCTATTAATAAATACACTAGATTGATTAATAATCAATACTTTAATAATTTGACAAATACTTTAAATTTCAATATTGTCCCTTCTGGGAAATTCAATGTGTCGGTATTTTATATCTTTGGTAAATATTATAATTCCAATTTGTATTATCCGAGTGTTTCTGTTTCTACAACACCGGGAGACAATCTTTCAATGGATTTTTCATTGGATTATTTTTATACTAATAATGATGATCATAAAGAAAAAACTTTAATTTCTTCTGTCACAATAAATTGGAATATAACAAAGAAACTAACTTATAGGACATTTTTCCAATGGAGCGATGAGTCAGATGAATTGCAATGCAATTCCCTTATTGCTTACGATTTTTTTGTAGGATCTCATATATATCTTGCATGGAATGAAGTTAGAGATATATCTAATTTTAACTTTCAAAATAAAAATTTACCATTGACAAACAGGACTCTTTATTTTAAGATTTGCTATACATTCAAGATATAATAAGGAGGTAATGTGAAAATAAATATCAAAACATTATTAATCGTTTTCTTCACTTTTATTTTTATTCAATTATCAGCAGAAAATTTAGTAAATATTGAAGGAAGACAATACCATCGTAAACATTATGAAACAAAAAAAATATTTGAAGAAACCTTTCATAAAGGTGATACATTGTATTTATCATCTTCAACAACAATAAATATAAAATTATGGGATAAAAACACAGTAAAGGTAGAGTGTATAAAAACAATAGACTATGCTAATATGAATATTAGTGAAATTGGCATAGGTGATATTATTATCAAATCAAATAAAGGATATAAAATAATTAGGATAAATGTGAAATTTTCAAATGATAAATTGCCATCACATAAAGAAATTTCTTATGGAATTAATAGATATGTCAATATTTATATGCCAAAACTTGCTAATGTAAGAATAGAAAATAGAGGAAATATAGAATGTGATCTTGATACTATTGGCGATAACAAAGTTATTTTAAAATCGTATAACGGTAATATTACATTAAGAGTAGATGAAAAGATCAATGGTATTTATGCAATAACAAAGGGTGGAAATATAAAATCATTTTATAAAGTAAACTCAACAATTGACAAGAAAAACGCAAGGATTGTTTTGAATACAAAAAGCGGAGATATTAATATTACTAAATTAGACAATTATGTGAATGAAAAAAGATAATTATTATCTCCTTCTCCATTTTCTTACATTCCTTCGTCCTTACTGGTTAAAAGGGCTCTTTGCATTTTTATTTATGCTGCTTGCAGTAGGATTGCAACTCCCTATGCCATTTTTAACAAAATATTTGATTGACAAAGTACTTGTTATGAAATCATTTAGAATTCTTAACATAATCGGATTTGTGCTTATCGGGGTTTTGTTATTAAGAATTGTTTCCATTTACCTTGAAAGGTACTTTTTAGCCACATTCAGGGGAAGGGTTATGTTCGATCTTAGAATGGCAATCTTTAATCATACGGAACGGTTGAGACTCTCTTTTTTCCACAATAAGGAAACGGGATATTTAATGTCAAGATTATCGGGGGATGTAGGTTCGGTTCAAGGACTTCTTG
>JAUVJU010000083.1 GCA_030592285.1 Caldifarciminota bacterium | reverse complement strand
TCTGCCGCCTTTTTCTTATCTCCATTTACGCTGCTTAATGCCTTTCTTATCATTTGCTGTTCCATTTTCTCTAATGAACATATACTTTCAGCATCAATCTCTTTGCTCCAAGTTCTACTTAATTTTATTGAATCATTGATCAGAATATCCTTTGCTGAAATATGCCCATCTTTTTTTATAACCAATATTCTTTCAATAATATTAATAAGTTCCCTTACATTGCCGGGCCAATCATAGGAAGTAAGCCGTTTATATACATTGTTATCAATTGAATCAATCATCTTCCCATACTTTCTTGCATATTCATTAATATAGTAATCAAATAAAATCTTTATATCATTTCTTCTTTCTCTCAATGAAGGCATATCAATTCTTATAACATTAATCCTATAAAACAGATCACTTCTAAATCTATTCTCCTCAATTTCCTGCTCAATAATCTTATTTGTTGCAGTAATAATTCTAACATCAACAGGAATAGTTTCAACGCTGCCTATAGGAGTAATCTCCTTTTCCTGGATCACTCTTAATAATTTCACCTGCATAGATGCAGGCATTTCAGCAATTTCATCAAGAAAAATAGTTCCTTTATGTGCAACCTTAAAAAGCCCGTCTTTGTTTGTATAGGCACCTGTAAAGGAGCCCTTCTTATGTCCGAAAAGTTCACTCTCTAATAGATTTTCATTTATTGCAGCACAATTGACAATTACAAAATTCTCATTTCTCCTTGCACTTTGATCATGAAGCATTCTTGCCACAATCTCCTTTCCTGTACCACTTTCACCCGTAATTAAAACAGTTGAATCCGTGGGAGCAACACTTTTGATGATTTCCTTAATATTATTGATCTTCTCATCTTCACCTATCAGAATATTCTCCTTAGATTCAATATACTTTTCCTTATAGAATGTATAGTTTTGTTTCATTTTTCTATCATGTATTGCCTTTTCAATAATATTTAACAAAATATCAATATCCTCTATCTTCTCCAAAAACTCAAATGCACCGCATCTTAAAGCACTATGAAGAAGATTGATATCCTTTCCATAAGCAGTAATAAGTATAACATTTATCAGTGGGTCAATATTTTTTAATTCCTTAATTAATTGTATGCCGCCCATTTCACCCATACGAATATCAGTAATAACCAGATCAATATTCTCTGATTTAAAAATATCAATTGATTTAACAGGGCTTGTTGTAAAGGATACCTTATATCCCGCCTTTTTTAATTTGTAATCAAGCATTTTACATCTATTAAGTTCATCATCAACAACAAGTAAATGATACTCATTCATATTTACTCCCCAGTAAAATTGTGAAAATCGTATTTCCAGATTGTGATTCTACAGTAATCTCTCCTTTAAGTTCATCCCTAATTATCTTATAAACAATGGCAAGCCCAAGCCCTGTACCTGATGGTTTTGAACTATTAAATGGTTGAAATATTTTTTCCATTATTTTTGAATTAATACCTATTCCATTATCTCTAATTGTAATTATTTCCTTTTCATTTTCTTTTCTATGTTGAATAATAATTCTCGGATTTTCTATATCCTTTATAGCATATTCCGCATTTTTAATTATATTTATTAATACCTGTTTAAGTTTATCTTCATCACTTACAATTTCTATATTTTCATCAATTCCACTAATATCAATATAACTAATTTTTAATAATGATCTTATATCAGAAAGTAGTCTATACAAATTAAATCTACTCACATTCACAGGTAAAACCCTTGAATATCTCAAAAATTCATTTATAAGATTATTAAGGCGTTCCACCTCCTCAAGAACAATCTTAAACATTGGATGACCTTTATAATCACTCGGTAATTCTTCACTAATAATACCAATAGAACCTTTTATACTTGAAAGCGGATTCCTTATTTCATGTGCAATAGAGGCTGACAATTCTCCTACAGCACTCAGTCGTTCCTTATCCAATAATTTTTTTTCAAAATCCTTTAATTCACTTATATCATTTATAACCAAAATATAATTATTGTAATTCTTGTTTGTAATATTTTGAATTCTCATATCATAAATTTTTCCATCTTTATTGAATTGAACATATTTGTGATTTTTTATATTCATTAATTCAGGTATATCAATTTTACTAATCTGCATATCTATTCTTAGATTAGGAAACAGATTTGTTGCCATTTCATTATAATCATCAAGACATAAGTCCTCATCAACCACAATAATAGCTGAATTAATATTATTAATAATATCCTTTAATCGTAATCTATAATATTTTAATTGTGTATTTAGTTTCTCTGATAAATATCCACCAAGTGCTGCAAATAAGAAATAACCCAAGGCATTGATATAAATACGAATAAGAAGATTTTCAAGAGCAATATTTTTGGCAGATAATACATCAAATGGAGAAATCAGAAAACCAAAGTATTCACCCAAAAGCAGTAATGAATATCCCATAACTGATAATATTGCCAAAAGAACACCACCCCTTAGCATAATAAAAAATGCACCTGTAAGTATATTTATAAAATAGAGAATAGAGAAAACGCTGTCCTTCCCGCCTGTATAATAGATAATTGCAAATATTAAAAGATTATCAAATATCAATTGAACATACAAATTATGATCTTTGGGTTTCCCTTTTCGTAATATTATTAAAAAAATGATATTCATTAAAAAGGTCATTGCAATTATAATAATGATAGGGATAAAATTGAATGTCATTCCCCTTATTAATGTTGCAATACCTGTGCCCAAAATAGAAATTACTATGACTATTCTTAGAATTATATACCATTTGAATCGTAATTTCATTGATGAAAACATTTATTTCCGTTTTCTTACATTACAATAGTGATCATTTGGAACATTGGCAGATACATAGCCATAACCATTCCGCCAATAACAACACCAATAAATACAATAACCACCGGTTCCATTGCCGCCATTAATGTGTCAACAGCTGCATCAACCTCTTCATCATAAAATTCAGCAACCTTAATAAGCATTTCTTCAAGACCGCCCGTTTCTTCTCCAATCTTTATCATCTGCGTTACCATTGGAGGAAAGATCTTTTCCTTTGAAAGCGGACTTGAAATAGATTCCCCTTCCTGGATGGAACTCCTTGATTTCATTATTGCCCTTTCAACAACAGCATTGCCTGATGTTTTAGCAGTTGTTTCAAGAGCACTTATGATATTAACCCCTGATGACATTAGTGTAGCAAGTGTTCTTGAAAATCGTGCAATTGCCGTTTTTTGAATTAAATTACCAAAAACTGGTAATTTGAGGGAAATAGTATCAAGAATAACAGTACCCTGGGGTGTTTTTTTGAAAACATTGAATGCTACGCTAAATGCAATTATTACTATGGTAATAATAACAAAATTACCCCTAAGAAAATCACTAAGTCCCATTACAATTCTTGTAGGCAATGGCAATACACCTCCAAAAGAAGTGAACATTGCTGCAAAAACAGGAATAACAAATATAAGTAGAACTGCAGAGGCAATAATTGCCACTAACACAATAACCGAAGGATAGACCAATGCACCCTTAATTTTTCTATTAAGTGCCTCTGTTTTTTCCATAAAACCAGCTAAACGACCGAGAATTGTATCAAGAGCACCACCCTCTTCACCTGCTTGAACCATATTTGTATAAAGGGTTGTGAATGCACCCTTCTGTTTTCTCATTGCTTCTGCTAAGGTGCTGCCGCCCTCTACTTCATTTATTATCTGCTTTAAAACTGTCTTAAATGATTTGTTTAGTGTTTGATCCTGAAGGATTTTAAGACATTGCAGTAATGGTAAACCAGCTGATATCATTGTTGCAAATTGCCTGGTAAATAGTGTTACATCCTTCACTCCAACACCGGAACCAAATTTGATTTCCATTGAAGCCCAATCACGGTTTATTGAAATGATCTGAAGCCCTTGTGATTTTAGTATTGATTTTGCTTCATCAATATTTTTTGCTTCAATCTTATTCTCTACAATCTTTCCTTCCTTATTCCTTCCCTTGTATTTAAATTTTATCATTATCTACCCCCTTTATTATTTTGAACTTCCTGTACTGCCTCTCATATCACTGATCATTCTCTCCAATTCACTTGGATCTCTTGAAGCAGACATCATATTCTTCATATCTATCTGACCTTTCTTATATAATTCAAAAAGTGATTGATTCATTGTTTGCATTCCATGTTTCTTACCCGCTTGAATAAGAGAATAGATTTGATGCACTTTATCATCCCTTATTAATGCCTTGATTGCCGGTGAACCAGCAAGTACTTCCATTGCCATTGCTCTACCACCTCTGATCTTTGGGATTAATACCTGTGTCATAATTCCAATAATAACAAAGGCTAATTGTGCTCTTACCTGACCCTGCTGTGCTTCAGGAAAAGCATCTATTATACGGTTAATTGATTCTGCTGCTGAATTTGTATGAAGTGTAGCAAATGTTAAATGACCTGTTTCAGCAATTGCTAATGCTGCTGACATTGTTTCCAAATCCCTCATTTCCCCAACCATAACAATATCCGGATCCTGCCTTAATACATATTTTAAAGCATTAGTAAATGATTTGGTGTCAGAACCAATTTGTCTCTGATTTATAATACACCTTTTATGTTTAAATAAAAATTCAATTGGATCTTCAACTGTCATTATATGCGATTTTCTCTCATGATTTATTTTATCTATCATCGCTGCAAGGGAGGTTGATTTACCACAACCGGTAGGACCTGTAACCAAAATTAACCCTTTTGATCTTTCGGCAAATTTAGCACATATCTCAGGAATACTCAAATCACTGAAACTCTTTATTTCAAATGGTATCTGCCTTAATACCATTGCAACATGTCCTCTCTGCTTAAAACAGTTGCCTCTGAATCTTGAAAGATTAGGTACTCCAAAAGAAAGATCCAATTCCCATTCCATTTCAAATTTCTTTTTTTGAGCATCATTCAAAATACTATATGATAATGCTTCGGTATCCCTTGGGGTTAAAATATCATAATTCATTGGAGCAATCTCTCCATCAATTCTTATGCTTGGAGGTATACCGGGTGTAATATGCAGATCAGAAGCTCCCTTTTGAATCATTTCTTTTAATAGTTCTGTTATTGATGGTAGCATTTTTCCTCCTATTATTCCATTACAGCGGTTTCTCTTATTACTTCTTCAAGAGTTGTTAAGCCCTTTTTTATTTTCAGTATCCCATCATCTCTCAATGTATTCATTCCTTCTTTTCTTGCCTGATTTCTCAATTCCGATGTAGAAGCTCTATGAAGAATCATTTCTCTTAACTTTGGTGTTATCGGCATTACTTCAGTCACAGCAAGTCGTCCTTTATAGCCCTTATTATTGCACATTTCGCATCCACCACCTGCTGTGAATACCTCATAGCCCTTCAGCATTTCAGGAGGGATTTCATATCCAATTAATGTTTGTTCATCATAAACAATGGGCTTTTTGCATTTTGGGCATACCTTTCTTAAAAGCCGCTGTGCCTGAATAAGATTAAGAGCAGCCGAAACAAGGAATGGTTCAATTCCCATATCTATTAATCTATTCACTGTGCTTGGTGCATCATTTGTATGAATTGTTGATACAACAAGATGCCCTGTTAATGCAGCTCTTATTGATATACCAGCTGTTTCTGCATCTCGGGTTTCACCTACTAAAATAATATCCGGGGATTGCCTTAAAAATGCTCTTAAAGCCCTTGCAAAATTAAGTCCAATTCCACTATGCATTTGTGTTTGATTAATTCCATATAAATTATATTCAACAGGATCCTCTGCTGTCATTATTTGAACATCCTCAGTATTAAGTGATGATAGTGCAGAATATAGTGTTGTTGATTTTCCACTACCGGTAGGACCTGTTACTAAAACAATACCATATGGCTCATGTATTGCATTTTTGAATTTTTCAAGATTATCTGGTTCAAATCCTAGTTTTTCCATATCCAATTGTAAGGATGATTTATCCAAAAGACGCATTACGACTTTTTCTCCGAATAATGTTGGAATAATGGAAACACGAAGATCAATTGTTTTATTTCGTACCCTAATTCTAATCCTGCCATCCTGCGGAATATTATGTATAGAGATATCAAGTTCTGCTAATAATTTTAATCTTGAAACAATACCTGTTATCATATTAAGCGGTGGTTTTATCAATTCATGTAAAACACCATCAATTCTAAGGCGAATTCTTAATAGCCCTTCATATGGCTCAATATGAATATCACTTGCTTCCATATCAACTGCTTTGGTAAATATAAAATTAACGATTTTAACAACAGGTTTTTCATTGGCAAGATTTGCCTCACCTATTATTACTTCTCCTGAATCTCCGCCCACAACTTCAAAATCATCTTCATCTTCATCAAAAAAATCAATCTCAATATCATCCACATCTTCATCTGAGTCCTCATCCAGATCAATATCAATATCAAGATCATCCTCATCTTCATATTCCGATACCTGCGTATGTGCTTTCCTGTATGTTCCCATTGAGTTCATTAGGGATGATTCAGTAGTTACAACAGGAATAACATCAAGTCCTGTTTTAAATTTCACATCATCAATAGCATTAAGATTTGCCGGATTGATCATTGCAATAAAAAGCATATTTCCGACCTTTTTATAAGGAATCAATTGATATTTATTTGCCATGTCTTCAGATACAAGATTTAGTACAGGAATAGGAATATCTTCTTTATCAATTTGAATAAATTCGGTTTTAAAATATTTTGCAAGAAAAGTAGCAACCTTTTCTTCAGATGAGTATCCAAGATTTATCATTGTTTTAATAAAAGGATCACCTGTTTTTTTCTGTGCTTCAAATACCTTCTTTACCTGTTCTCTATTCATTAGTCCTGACATCACAAGAAGGTTTGCTAATGTTTGCATAATTACCTCAAAGTTGTTTCCTTAACAAGCTCAAGTACATCTATAATACCCATTTTTAATTTCCTCATTGCTGCCTCTCTCATTGTTACAAAATATGTTTCTTCATCTTTCAATGCAATATCTCTTAATTCATCAGTGGATTTATTTTCAAGAATTGCTCTTCTTACACTATTACTAATTTCAAGTGTTTCAAAGATTCCAACCATACCCTTATAACCGGTTTGTCCGCATTTATCACAACCCTCGCCTTTATAAACTGGACTACCGCCAAGTTCTTTAGGGTCAAGTCCCTTTTCAAGTAATTCGTCATCATTCATAATATCCTGAACCTTGCAATTAGTACATATTGTTCTTAACAATCTTTGAGAAACAAGTAAATTTATTGTGGAAGCAATAAGAAATGGTTCAACTCCCATATTTATTAATCTTGTAACAGTTCCGCAGGCAGAATTTGTATGAACCGATGAAAGCACAAGATGACCTGTTAATGATGCTCTTATTGCAATTTCAGCAGTTTCCTTATCTCTAATTTCTCCAACCATAATAATATTAGGATCCTGCCTTAGATATGCTCTTAGAGCTGATGCAAAGGTAAGTCCAACAGATTCATTTACCTGTAATTGATTAACCCCCAAAATACTGAATTCAACAGGGTCTTCGGCAGTTGTAATATTAACTTCAGAATTATTGATTTTTTCAACACATGTATAAAGGGTTGTTGTTTTTCCACAACCTGTAGGTCCTGTTATTAAAACAATACCAACAGGATTTCTGATTGCCTTTTCAATATATTTTTCCATATCAGGGTCAAACCCAAGTTTATCAAATTTGAATTCAACCTTTTCTCTATCAAGAATTCTCATTGCTGCTTTTTCACCATACATTGTAGGAACTATTGCAACTCTAATATCAATGGGTTTTCCATGAACCTTGACTTTTATCCTGCCATCCTGTGGTAATCTCGATTCCTGAAGTTTCATTTTTGCCATGATCTTTATTCTTGATATCATTGATTTTCTATATTTCCATGGTGGCGTTTTGGTTTTACTTAATGCCTGCAAAACACCATCAATTTTATATCTTATTCTTAAATCCCTGTCATAGGGCTCAATATGTAAATCACTTGCCATTGTTTCAACTGCTCTTGTTATCAAACTATTCACCATTTTTACAACAGGACCACTGTCCACACTTGCAGCAAGATCTCCTGCAGCATCATCCGCTTCCTCATTCTCATCCTTTTTAATAATTTCAATTTCATCATCAATGATATCATCATCAATAACTTCATCTAAAAGTTCTTGTGATTCAAAATATTTCTCAATATACTGAGTTATAATTTTATCAGGAGCAACAAGTGGAATAATATTAAGATTGGTTGTAAATTTAATATCTTCAACTGCAAAAACATTGGAAGGGTTAGACATTGCAAGATACAAATTCCTCCCTTCTCTTCTTACGGGAAATACATTATATTTTGTTGCAAGTTTCGGAGGTATAGACTGTAATAGTGATGGATCAACAACTATATCATTAAGGTTAATTGACTGTACCCTGAATTGTTTTGATAAAAATTGGATCAGCTTCTCTTCTGAGATAAACTCCATCTCTACAAGTATGCTCCCAAGCTTTCCTGATGTTTCTTGTTGCTTCTCTAATGCAAGATTTAACTGTTCTTCATTAATCAAACCAGCTTTAATTAGTAAAGTTCCAAGTTTTTCTGACATATTATATAATATATCACTTGATTAATAATTAGTCAAGATATTTAATTAGGGACGGTCGTGCCATTTTTGCAACAAAAAAAT
>JAUVJU010000202.1 GCA_030592285.1 Caldifarciminota bacterium | reverse complement strand
ATCATTTATTGTATTAATTAGAGTAGGATTCTATATTCATTGGATAAGTAAGAATGAATAGAAGTACCCATTCGGCTATTCGACAAGCTCATAACAGGCAGGCTCAGGGCAGGCAGGAATGACAAGAAGGATTGGAAAGTGATAATAAAAACAAAGAAAGAAAATACTGGATTCCGTATCAAGTACGGAATGACAGAGAACATTATGAATAGAAGTACCCGTTCGGCTATTCGACAAGCTCATAACAGGCAGGCTCAGGGCAGGTAGGGATGAATAAAACATTAATAATACATTCTATTACACGATTATATCTTGGAGGTGCTCAGAAAATATGTTTTGATATTACAAAACACTTGAATACAAATGGATATGATGTTTTAGTAATTACAGGGAAAAAAGAAGAAATGACAGATGAATTTTTAGCAGAAAATATACCAATATTAACAATAAATGAATTTGTAAGAGAGATTAATCCTATAAAGGATATAATTACTTTTATTAAAATGATAAAATTCATGAAAATACAGAAAAATAAATATAATAGAGTAATAATTCATACTCATACATCAAAAGCAGGAGTTTTAGCAAGATGGGCAGCATATTTATGTGGGATTAAGGATATTTATCATACTGCTCATGGATGGGCATTCTATAAAGGACAGAATATCATTAAAAAAAACATTTTTATTATTCTTGAACAATTAACAGCATTAATTACAAGAAATATTATTGCTGTGTCAAAAGTTGTACAGAATGATGGATTAAATGTTAAAATTGGAAATGAAAACAAATACAAAGTGATTTATAATGCTATAGAAAAAAAACATATTAATAACAAAAGTATTGAGATAAAAAATGAATTACATATTCCCAAGAATAAAGAGATTGTTTTGCAGGTATCCTGTCTTAAAAAGCAAAAAAATCCATTAACTTTTATTAAAATAGCAGAACATCTACAGAACAATGATTTTTATTTCATTATTGCAGGTGATGGTGTTTTATTAGATGAAATGAAAAAATATGTAAATAATCATAATTTAAAGAATATTCTAATAACTGGATGGTATCACAATATTGATGAATTGTATTCAATTGCATCAATTTGTACTTTAACTTCATTGTTTGAAGGAATGCCATTGGCATTTCTTGAAGCAGATGCATATAATATACCAATAATCGCAACAAATATTGAGAATCACAGAGAGTTTCTTGAGGATAAATATTTATGTAATATTGGTGATTATAATTGTTTTGCGGAAAAAATACAGAAATATTCTAAAATGGAAGGAAATTTGAAATTTAAATGTGATTATACTAATATGTTGAGGGAATATGAAGTACTTTACAGGAGAAAATGAGAAAAACATTTGCAAAATGCAAAAACATTATATTGAAACTATAGCAAGTATATTAAATAACCACACTTGACAAATGGAATGGATATTGCTAATATTTAAGTATGAAAAGGAGAATTTCAATGAAAAGAGGATTTACATTAATAGAATTAATGATTGTAGTAGTAGTAATCGGTGTTTTGGTTGCCATTGCAATTCCTAATTATTATAGTTTAGTAGATAGAGCAAAGGTTGCTTCAGTTATTGCTAATATGCATACAGCACAGGTAACGGTTGAAACAGAGGCAATGGAGCTAAGCCAAACTTATTTCCCTAATATTGCTTCTTTTGTAAATGTATTACCAGGAAATTTTATTAATCCGTATGATCAGGGAAATGTAAGCATTCAAAATGAAGGAGATGTTAATATTGAAGGTGTAGTTGAATATGAAGGGGATGCAAGATATTATACAATTACCGGATACGGAAAAGATTTAATTAATACAATTTTCATTCTTAATCCTGCAACACATGCTTTCTGATTTGCAAATTGCAATTTAATCCACAATTTAAATAGTGTAAACCATAAAATATCATAAGTTATAAATGGTACAATGATTGCTACATTTATAGTCAAACTAAACAAGGAGGTTTAAATGAAAAAAGGATTTACACTTATTGAATTAATGATTGTGGTTGTAATTATTGGTATTTTAGCTGCAATTGCAATTCCTAACTTTGTCAAGATCATTGACAGAGCAAAGGAAGCATCTGTAAAGGCAAACATGCATACTGTTCAAGTAACTTGCGAGTCAATAGCTGTTGATTATTCAGGTAATTATCCTGGTGGTAGTGATATTGATGGAACAGGTGCTGTGAACATTGTAGATGAATTACCAACAAATTTTAAAAATCCCTATGGTGGAGTTAATAGCCTTGTAGAGGGTGCTGTTCCTGGTGAAGGGGAAGTTGCTTATTTCTCAAATGGAACCGCAACTAATTTTGATGCAACATATTATTCCATAAGAGGTGGAAAGAAGGCAGGAGCTGTTATTGATTTAATTCTCACTCCTGGTATCTAATTCAATTACAATCAATGAAAAAGGGGGCTTTTGCCCCCTTTTTTTTTCAAGGAGATGATTTAGGAATATGATCTTACAAGTTAAAAGCATTAAGAAAATATTTTCAAGGCATTTTAGTAGTAAAAAGGTAATTGCCATTGATGATAT
>JAUVJU010000174.1 GCA_030592285.1 Caldifarciminota bacterium | reverse complement strand
TTTGCTTTAATCAATTTTTCTGTCTGTTCAATTGCCTTATCCCAAGTTCCCAAAATCTTTGGAATTTTCTTTTGTTCATTGAGAGGAGGGAGCGGAATCGGAAGATTGTTTACATCTTTGGAATTTAATGCAGGGTAATTTGAGCCAACCAAACATTTTTTAATGTATTTATCTATTAAACTTGAAAATAGACATGAATATATAAAATCAGAGACAACATTTTCTTTACAAGAAATAACAGAAAATCCAGTTGAAGCAATAACATCTTTCAAATTATCCTTGAAAATCACAAAAGCTTTTAAATATGGTCTAACAGTTGACATTAAAATATCATTTTTATAAACAATTCTTCTTGCTCTACTAGGTGCATTTTTAAACAACATCTTATTATATACTTTGATTCTTCCTTTCTCTACAGATTCAATGTTTACATAAGAAAATTTATAATCTTCATTTGTATTTTCTCCCAATGAACTTTTGTTAATATAAGAAACTTCTTTCAATCTCACACATTCCCAATCCTCAGGTATCCATCTACATTTTGTGTGTTTATAGCCCATTTTATTTTTATTGCTATTCATTTATATCTTTTCTCCTTTAATATTAGTATATCATACTAAATTGTGTTTGTGTTGCAAAAATCGGAAAATTTGCATCATAAATGATTTTGTGTTGCAGATATGCAATGCAAGAAAATATGTAAATCAATAAATATGGCAACTTACTGGAATGATGGGAAAAATTTATAAAATAAAAACACCCGCTAGAATTGAGCATGCATAGCAGAGGCTTAGCGGATTTACTAATAATAATATATACCGTTTTTAGTATCCTGTCAAGATTGAGTCCTGGATTCCTATAATCTATCTGCACTGTAACATTGCTGATGTTACAGTGCAAAGGTATGTTACAGTTATTTATACTATTTTTCATTTTATCCCTAATTCCACAGAAATGATATCTCAGAATAATGTACCTTATCAAAATTATATTCTTCATTTTAATTAGTTTCTTTCTCCTCTTTCAATTTTATTTTGTTTTGAATACTATCCAATATTTCGTCCTTACTATCATCAATTTTTAATTGCTTCAAATTAACATCTTCTTTCTTTAATAAATCAATAATACCATTTATTTCATTTAAAACAGTTTTTGACACTCTGATTTCATTTTTTTCATCCAATAATTGCCACAATCTAAAAATATCATTTTTATGCTTTGGGATATCGCTTTTTTTCACTTGTTTTCCTAATAAAACATCCCTTCTCAGATTATCCCATGCTTTTAGTTTTAATATAATTAAAGCCAAAGGAGTAGGGATTCTTACATTTTCTATGGCATAGATATTATCATTTGCTAAATCATAGTACTCAGGACTGAACATAATTGCAGAAAAATCGGAATGTTTTGCTTTTTTATTTATTTTGTTTACTATTATTTCTTTTGGTATATTTAATTCTCTTTTTGAAAATAATTCTATTATCTTTGGATATTTTTCATGCTTTGGATTTGAGAAACGATAAAATATTTTCCTATCATCACTATTGCTATTTGAATATTCACCATTTTTAATAAAATCCTTAAGTGTATTAAGAAAATCATTATTGCCTGACATAACAGTAACAATTATATCAATATCTTTTGTCATTCTAAAGGTCAATCCTATTTTATCCATAATCAAATCACAGGCAGAACCACCAATGAGAATATACTGATCTTTATAATTCTTAAATTGATTAATAAAAAAGTTTATTCTTTTATTCACTTAATACCTTATTTAGTAAATTTTTCAGGGCAAATTGAACCCTTTCATTATTGTCATCTTTTAGACATAAGAATAGGGAAATTGGATCAACATTTAGTTTATCTAAAGATAATATATGAGGATCATATTTCCACAATTCAACAAATATGTTTTTTTCTTTATTTAAATAAAATTTATTATTAATGGATTGATTGTTAATATTATATTTCTCTAAATATCTTAATGAACACTTTGTTGCATAATAACTTTCATTTGGTAAAGATAAATTTGAATACTCACTTAAGGTAGATAAATTTGATTTTAAGCAATTTATTGATTTATCTATTTTGAATACTTTAATTGTTTTCTTAATTGGATTAATAAAGAACTCTAATGATTTTTCAAATAATTTTCTTTTTTTATACTTAAAATGAATAATGTTTTTTCTTCCTGCATTACTTAACTCACATAAGCCAATTTCATTCAATTCTTTAAATGATCTATTAATAGTCATTATTGAATAATTGATTTTAGGCAAAAGTACAGAAGGATTTTGACCATCAATATTACCATTTAATAATTGTAGTATTAATATAACTTGTCCCGAAGGAGTTAATTTGTTTTTATCTTTTTCATTTAAATTAATTCCCTTGAATGAACGCATATCATAATAAACATTTGGAATAAATATTGCCTTTCCAGGAATAATATATGCTATTCTTCTTCCTGCCAATCTAATTCTATTATAACTTTCAATTTTATCAATCCCTAATACAATTGGCTGCTTAAATGATTGTGAAATTATATTTAACCACTTGTTTATACTATTTGGAGTAAATTCAATATCTTTTTTTGCAAAATAAGCTAAAATATATTGTTTATTATAAATTTTGAACGAATAGAATTCAAAATAATTTTTTATGAAATTAGGAATATTTGCTAATGAATTACTATTAATCATATCCATTTTGATATTACAAGCAAATGATTCCTGTAAATACTGTTCAATATAATTTAGGTTCACAAAATCTCCTTATTAACATTTACCTGCATATTAACATAATGACTGTTAATATGCAAGAGCAATGTTAATAATATGAAAATATTCAAAAGTCATTATTTTATCCCCAACTCATCAAGATATTTCTTCATTTCTTTCTTTGTTTCGCTTAATTCGCTTTCAAGCTTCTCAATATCCCTTTGTGTTGCTGAAATATCAATATCCTCTTCTTCTTCAAATGTATCTACATATCTTGGGATATTTAGATTGAATTCCGCTTCTTTTATCTCTTTTAACGAAGCAAGATGAGAATATTTATCTATTTTCTTAAAATTTGTATATGTATTCACTATTTTTTCAATATCCTGTTCTCTTAATCTATTCTGCTTTTTGCCATCTTCAAATGCTTTGCTTGCATCAATAAATAGAATGTGTTTATCTCTCTTGCTTTTAGCCAATGCCCATGGCTCTCTTGCTTTATTAAATATCATTATTGCTGCTGGAATTCCTGTTCCATAAAACAATTTGGCTGGTAAGCCAATTACTGCTTCAAGCAAATTCTCTTCAATAAACTTTTCTCTTATCTTTCCTTCTGCTCCACCTCTGAATAAAACACCATGAGGAATAATAACCCCTATTCGTCCCTTATCATTTAATGCAATTTCAACCATGTGAGAAACAAAAGCATAATCTCCCCTGCTTTGCGGTGGAACTCCTCTCCAAAATCTATTGTACGGAT
>JAUVJU010000068.1 GCA_030592285.1 Caldifarciminota bacterium | reverse complement strand
TTTCTCTCAATAAAACACATTCAGCAAGTGGAGGGATCAGCAGAAGTAAAAAATCAACAAATCCATTTATTCGTTATACATTTGATAATTTGCGTTTGAATGGAAATATTTCAAATACAACAAGAAGTACATATAATAAAATTGATACAACAGGCAGTTATGGAACAAATATCAGTTATGGACTTAATCCGAATTTTAAACCGCGAAAATTATTTAATAGAATGAATGTTTGGCTGCTGCCGTCAAATATGAGTTATAAAGTTGGATATTCATCAAGATGGGCAACATCATATACAAAAAGTGATACTGCATATATTAATACAGGTACTTCTAAAAGTGAGAATATTAGCAGAAATTTCGGATTAAATTATAAGATGTTTCCTTCATTATCAATGAATTTCTCGGAAAACAGAGTTAATGATCCTGAATTTCCGGGTTCCGGATATACCGATTTTCTTGGTAAGGATATTGGGAAAAATTCTACTATTAGTATGACATACAATCCGAAGATCATTAAATTATTCACACATAATCTTTCGGTTTCGGCAAATTATTCTGATCAGATGAATGCAAGAGTTATTACAGTAATTGATTCATCAAGAATTACTTCTGTAAAGAATAGCGGCAGGATCTCTCTAAATGGATATTTTGATTATCCATATCTTTTAAGATGGATCTCATTACTAAGAAATGAAAGTAAGGATGCAGATTTTATAACAGGCAGCCCCCAATGGCTTTTAATGAAACTTGGTGTTGTTGCTGATATGTTCTCTCCGGTAAATTACAGTTATTCACGAAATAGGAGTTCATCATATTCATATATGCTTAGTAGAGCACCTTTTATATACCAGATGGGTCTTGTTGATACAATTAATACATCATGGTTATCTGATTATTCTCAGAAATCCAAAACATATTCTGAAAACATTTCTTTATCAAGCGGTGTAAATATTTATAATTTATCAATTAACAGCAGTTATTCTTATGCATATAGTAGAACAGGATATATGGAAAGTCAGAATGAAAATATCAATTTGAGATGGCCTACCGTATCTATTGCATTTAATGGGATTCAGGAATTCCTTTCTATGAATAAATTTTTTAGAAGTATTAATATTAGATCATCCTATGCCGTTTCTGAAAGCAAATCAGGAAAAGTGGGGGATGATTATGATAGGATCACATCATCAGAGAATATGACACCTGTTATTGGTGTTAGTTTTATGACAAAGAATAATTTGAATATTGATTATAATTATTCAATTACAAGATCAGGAACTTTCACTTATGGAACAATTGAAACAGAGAGAAGCAATGAAAATAAATCACATAATGCATCTCTGTCATATGCATTTAATTCTCCAACCGGCTTTAATGTCCCGGTAATCAATAAGAGAATAAAATTCAGATCTAATGTAAATCTAAAACTTAATTTCACATATAGTCACATACTTGAATATGATGAAACCAATGATAATGTTCTTCAGAATGTTATGCGTTATACTATTACTCCACGGGCTGATTATAATTTTTCAAATAATATTACCGGCGGAATAAATGGATCATTTTCCCGTTCTGATGATAAGAAGAGAGGTGATCAGAAAGTAAATATATCCGCAGGTATATGGGTGCTATTTAGATTTTAATTAGGGACGGTTGTTCACATATTATAAATGTTTCCTAAGATTTACAAAATTTGAAAAACCGTCCCTCTCTTTTTCTTTCTTGTCTTATCTTATCTTTCTTATTCTTATCTTTTATAATTTGAACAACTGTGCCTTCTTGATTATTTTCTATATATTTGCTATTATATACTATTAATTATAAATGGAGTATCTATGACGCTGAATTTTTCAAAAAGCATGACAGTGATTCTAAGGAAATGTGAAGATAGAACCCGTGCATTAAAACGATTTGTAATTGAACCTGAAGATATAATACATTCCATTTTATGTGAGGATTACAGCGAAACAGTAAAGTATATAATTCATTCAACTGTATTACATACAAGAGAATCATTACTTACTATCAGAGATGCTTTCAAGAAAAATATTTTAGAAAAATCAGAGGTGTCTGGTCATCTTATTATATTTGATATAGCAGAATCACAGGAAACAAAAAGACTTTACATAGAAGCAAGAAAGATATCAGCAGAAATGCATTCAAGATATATTGAGCCCGAACATATTATTATTGCAATTTTTAATGAAAATACAGATAAAAGATTAAGAAAACCATTTCTTGATGCTGGCTTTGTATTCAAGAATTTTGTTCAGACAATAAAGAATCAAGCATCATTGAATATTAAGAACACGGAAGAACGCATTGAAATTGCAGATACTGAATCAGAAACACCCATTGCTGATTATCTGTGCAAGGATTTAACAAAACTTGCAAGGGAAGATGCTCTTGATTCTGCATTTAATCGGGATGATGAAATTGAGAGGATCATACAGATATTGGGAAGAAGAAAGAAAAATAATCCCATACTTATTGGTAAACCGGGTGTTGGGAAAACAGCAATTGTAGAAGCAATTGCCAAAAAGATGATTGATAGTGAAATCCCTGATGTACTGAAAAACAAACGACTCCTTTCTTTGGATATGGGCATGATGGTTGCAGGAACAAAATATAGAGGGCAGTTTGAAGAAAGAATGAAGAATTTTATCAAAGAATTAGAGAATCACAATGATGTAATTCTATTTATTGATGAACTTCATAATATTGTTGGTACCGGCTCTGCAGAGGGATCTATGGATGCATCCAATATTCTGAAACCACAATTATCAAGAGGTGACATACAATGTATAGGAGCAACAACATTAAAGGAATACAGGAAATATATTGAAAAGGATGGAGCACTTGAAAGACGATTTCAACAGGTAATGATAAAGGAAATGGATGAGGACTCAACAATAGATATTTTGAAAAGGATTAAACATAAATATGAATATTATCATAATGTTAAATATTCTGAAAATGCAATCATTAATGCTGTACTATTATCACAGATGTATATTACTGAAAGGGTCTTACCTGATAAAGCAATAGATGTTATTGATGAAGCAGGTTCAAAAATGAATATACAAATGTCACAGAGGAATATGAAGACAACCGAAAAACTGAAGAATGAATTAAAGAAGGTGATTAAGAAAAAGGAACATTATGCATCATTGGGTAAATACAAAGAAGCAGGAGAAAAGAGAGATATTCAGATCAAATTGGAAAAACATATAAAGAAGTTGGAACAGAGTAAAACAAAAGATAATCAAATAATGACCGTTAATACTGAGACCATTAAAGAGGTTATTGCATTATGGACAGGTATTCCCATAAACAAATTGTCAACAAATGCAAATAAGGATATTATACATATTGAGAAAAAATTGAATGAGGATATTGTTGGGCAGGAACATGTAGTAAAAGCACTTTCAAGTGCATTAAAACTATCCTTGCTTGGTCTTAAGGATAATCAAAAACCACAAATTGTATTTATGTTCATTGGTCCTTCCGGTGTAGGAAAAACATTTGTGGCAAAGAGAATTGCTGAATATGTTTATGATAAACCGGATTCATTTATGCGTTTTGATATGTCTGAATATTCACTTGAACATGAAGTGGAGAAATTGATTGGCTCTCCTCCCGGGTATATTGGTTATGAAGAGGGTGGTCGTTTAACTGAATTTGTCAGAAGAAATCCATATTCTCTACTTCTTTTTGATGAAATTGAAAAAGCACATCCCAATATATACAATCTATTTTTGCAGATACTTGATGAGGGTACATTAAATGATTCTTTTCATAGAAAGGTTAATTTTAAAAATAATATAATTATTTTCACCTCTAATATTGGAACATATAAAAAGGGTGAGAATACAAGCATTGGTTTTAATCCTAATGAGACTGAATATGATGAAATAGCAAGAAAAAGATTTTTAGATGAAACAAAAAAGAACTTCAGACCTGAATTCTTAAATCGCCTTGATAATGTAATTGTATTCAATAGATTGAGTGTATCTAAAATTGCACAGATATTTGACATACATTTGCAGCATATTGCAGATAAATATTCAGGAAAGGGTTTTCCCATTATATTTGAGAAAAGTATTCCTATCTTCTTAGCAAAGCAGGACTATAATTCTGAATATGGAGCAAGAGCAGTTGATAGAAGTATAGAAGAAAATATTGAAAATAAGATTACAGAAGAAATATTGCATGACAGATTTCCAAAAGGTAGAACAATCTGTTTTTCAGTAATGGATAATGAAATAAGGTTTGAGTTTCAGGAATTAGAAACTGTAAAAAGTCAGGAGGAACATTGAAAAAGTTATTAATAACATGTATTTTAGTGATTGCTATTATATTTGTAAATGCACAATTAATTGATGGAAGAATTGTAGATATAGTTGTTGAAGGTAATTATTTTGCTTCTAATGGTTATATCATTGATAAATCATTATTATCCGTTGGCTCAGGTACAAATGAATCCGATATTCAAAGAGCTGTGAAGGAATTATATAGGACGGGGATGTTTGAACAGATAGAGATTTACAAAAGAACATTGGAATCAGGTGATATTATAGTAATATCTGTAATTGAACAAAATAGAATTAGTAAAATAATAATGAAAGGTCAAAAAAAGTTGAAAGAAAAGGACTTGTTTAAAAAAATGACCATTAATGAAGGTGATTATGCTTCGCTTTCTAATTTTCATAAGATCAAGAATGAATTAATTGCCCATTACAATAATGAAGGCTATCTTAATGCTGAAGTAAGTGTGGAATCCGAGGAGATTGATAATAATAGAGTGAATGTACTAATCAAAATAGTTGAGAATCAAAAGATCTTTATTAAGCATATTGAGATTTATGGTAATTTAAAAATCACTGATAATAAGATAAAAGGAAAGATGACAACAAAGGAAAAGGGCTTTTTAAAGGACGGATTATTCAAGGAAGATGACTTTAATGAAGATAAAAAAATAATTCTTTCATTAATAAAAGAAAATGGATTTCCCGATGCTGTAATTGATTCCGTTATAAAAGAATTTTCTTATGATAATAAATCAATGTTCATAAATATTTATGTAACTCAGGGAACAGAATATAAAATTGGTGAAATAACCATAAATGGAAATACTGAAGTGAAGACCAAAGTATTGCAGCGTTATGTGAAAGCAAGAAAGGGAGATATATTCAATCAATCTGTTTTTGATAATATGATAACAGGAATGTATGAATATTATATGAATAAGGGCTATATATATGTTTCTATATTGCCAGAAGACATTAGAGAGGATGAATACATTTCATTCAATCTTAATATTACTGAAAATAATCAGGCAATCATCAGAGATATTATTATAGCAGGTAATGAAAAAACCGAGGATGCTGTTGTTAGACGGGAAATACTAACCCTTCCCGGTGATGTATTTAAGAGGAACAAACTTGTATTATCTCATAGCAATTTGTTCAGAAGCGGATACTATGAGGATGTTCAAATAAATCCAATTCCAATACCCGAAAATGATAAGGTTGATATTGAATTCAGGGTAGTGGAGAAAACAACAGGAGAATTTAATATTGGTATGCAGTATAATCAGGTTGATAATTTTAGTGGAAATATAAAGATAGGAATAAATAATATTCTTGGAAAAGGATTATCATCAAATATCATGGTTGAAAAGGGTTTTAAGGTTTTCAATATTAATATGGGTTTTACCGAACCATATCTTATGGGCTATCCAATTGTTGCAGGGGCTGATGGTTATTATCAGACAAGGGATTATACATATTACAATGACAGAAGAACGGGTGGGAAGATTAGAACAGGTTATCTTTTATCAAAAAGTTTGAATACAAAGATATATTTATCATATAAGCTTGAAGAAGTGTATTTATACACTGATTCAGATGTTGACTCAAATATATTTGATCCATGGATCCTTAGTCAATTGAATAGTGCCAGGTGGCTTTCCGAATTATCACCTTCAATTGTCAGGGATTCAAGAAATCATTATTTCTTTCCAGAAGCAGGACAACTTATGGGCATATACTTTAATATAGCAGGTGGATGGCTTGGAGGAGAAATTGATTATTACAAAATGACCATGGATTTTAGACATTATCAGAAACTATTCTGGAAGCTTACTTTAATGTCAAGATTTGCAGGTGGTTTTATTGATGGATACTCAGATCCGCAAACAGTACCAATAAGTGAAAGATTCTCATTGGGCGGAGTGGGGTTCTGGGGTCTTAGGGGTTATTATGATAGAGGTATAGGACCATATTCCAATAATTACTGTATTGGCGGAAGAGGAGCAATGCTAATTAATATGGAATTACGATTAAAATTAAATGAGCAGGCATATTTACTAGCATTCTATGATGTGGGTAATGCATGGGAAAATATGACTACTGCATGGAATGATAAATTTGCACCATTATATCATGCTACTGGTATTGGTGTAAGAATGGAAATACCAATGATGGGTATTCTTGGAATTGATCTTGGATATGGGTTTACTGACACTGATTTTGCAGGCGGCGGCAGATGGGAACCACATTTCCAGATAGGAACATCTTTTTAAGGAGTAATAATGAAAAAAACATTTACTCTATGTTTAATTCTTTTATTTGTTTTCATATTTTGTGCTGGTAGTATTGGATATGTTGATATTGAAAAGGTTTTTAATGAATACAAGGGTATAGAGGATATCAATAAACAGATTGATAAAGAAATGAAAGAATGGAAAAACCAGATGACAAAAATGGAAAAGGAAATAAATCGTCTTGAACAGGAGTTTGAGGAAGAGGCACCAATGTTATCTGAAGAAGCAAAAATACGAAAAAGAGATGAAATTAATAAGAAACGAAAACAGTTAAATGATTTTATTGAAGAGATCTGGGGTGAGAATGGAAAATCTACAACAATAAATCAACAGCTCTTAAAGCCTATTGTGGCAAAGATAAATGAAGTAATAAAGACCATTGCAATAGATGATAAGTATGATGCTATTTTTGATATTTCGGGAGGCAATCTTCTTTATGTTAATACTGAAAAGGATTTAACACAAATGGTTATTGAGGAACTTAATAAAGAATTTTTTATTCCTATTCAAACATTAAAGCAGTATATTGTATATGATTTTATTGCAGAGGATAAGGAAGCAAGAAATGAGCAGTATCATATAAAACTTGCTACCGTATTGTATAGAAATCTTAATATAACCAATGTATTTGAATCGGTTAATATAAGGGATGTAAATGATCTATTACAGAGCAGGGGTATTACCAATATTGAGGACTTGAGTATTGCAAATGCAATGGATTATGCAGCAGAACTTGGAGCAGAGTATTGCATTATGGGTACAGTTGCTGTTTCAGGAAGCAGAATAATTGTGAATATAACTGTTTTGGATGTTATTAAAAGAAGATTATTAAAAGATATAAATAAAGAGGCAAGCGGTGATCTGGCATTTGAGAACATGAGCTCTGAGATTCTTGTTGAAGTAAAAAAACTATTAAATGAGTGAGGGCGAAAATGAAAATTGATATTATGCAAATTATGAAGATCTTGCCGCATAGATACCCCTTTCTTCTTGTTGATAAGATTGTTGATTATACAGAGAATGAGGTAACCGGCATAAAATGCGTTACAATGAATGAACCATTCTTTCAGGGACATTTTCCGGATCATCCTATAATGCCCGGTGTTCTTATCATTGAATCGCTTGCCCAGACAGGAGCTATTTTCATTTCAACACGCATAGAAAATCCTGATGATTATCTCCCATATTTTGCAAGGATTGATAAAGTGAAATTCAAGAGTCCTGTAAGACCTGGCGATGTTCTTGTAAATAAATGCAAATTAGTATCATTTAAAAATAATGTTATGAAAATGGAAGCAAAAGCATATGTGGATGATAAGGTTGTCTGTCAGGGTGAATTTACTGCTGTTCTTGTCAAAAATGAGGATAATAAGTGATAGTTATTTACAATACTTTTTCAAGAAAGAAAGAAGAATTCAAGCCGGTAAATAATGATAAAAAAGTGCGGCTATACAGTTGTGGTGCAACTGTTCAGGGCGAACCACATATAGGGCATATAAGAGCAGCAATAACAGCTGATATTATTATGCGTACATTGACTTTAGCGGGCTATGAAATGATCTCTGTATATAATTTTACCGATATTGAGGATAAACTGATTGAAAAGAGCAATGAAACAGGAATGGATTACAGGAAGATTGCTGCTGATAATATTGATAAATATATGTATTGTATGAATAAACTTAATATAATGAGATTTACATTTTACCCAAATGCAACAAAGCATATTCAAGAGATCATTGAACTGATTGAAGAACTGATTGATAAGGGCTATGCTTATGAAAAAGACGGCAATGTATATTTTAGAGTGAAGAAATTTAATGATTATGGAAAATTATCAGGAAAGAATATTGATCAATTGATAAGCGGAAAAAGAGTTGATGTAGATAAAAGTAAAGAGAGTCCACTTGATTTTACATTATGGAAAAAGCATATCAATAATGAGCCATATTGGAATGCCCCATTTGGAAAGGGCAGACCGGGATGGCATATTGAATGTTCGGCAATGAGTATGAAATATCTTGGAAAAACATTTGATATTCACACAGGAGGACAGGATCTAATATTCCCACATCATGAAAATGAGATTGCACAGAGTACTGCTATTACTTGTGCTCCCTTAGCAAATTATTGGGCACATAATGGAATGGTCAATCTAAAAGGTGAAAAAATGTCAAAATCCATTGGTAATGTATTTGCTATTGAATCTCTTCTTAAAAAATATTCAGGTAATGTTATAAGAATGTATCTTTTTAAGACACATTATAGAAAGGATATTGAATTTTCACTTGAACGAATGGATGAAGCAAAAAATGCATATAAGAGAATAACAGATGCATTATCTGAGATTAAAATAGATGAAAACAAAATTAATAATAAACGATTTGATAAATTTAAAAATGTCTTATTTGATGATTTTAATACTCCTGAAGCAATTGCTCTCATTTTTGAATCAGTGAACTGCATAAATAGAGGAGAGAATAAAGAATTAGAAGCATCAACAATAATAAAAATGATGAGTTTACTGGGTTTTGATTATCAAAAAACAGAAACAATGTCAGATAATAAAGATATTATGAATATTTTAATTGCTGCAAGGGATCATGCAAGAAATAAAAATGATTATGAAACATCTGATTATATAAGAGATTTATTACTTAAAAAGGGTATAGAATTAAAGGATAAGAAAGGCGGCACTTCGTGGATCAAGCACGATTAAATGCATTAACAATCATTAATAATGTAGTGAATTTGGGTAATTCACTTACTGTTGAATATAGAAAATGCACACATAGTATGAATTCACAGGATGCATCTCTCATAAAGGAATTGGCTTATGGCACCATTAGATATAAATTATATATTGATTATCTTATTACAGAAATAACAGGTAAACAGGTATCCGATATGAAGAAGAATATCAGAAATCTTGTTAGAATGTCGATTTATCAGCTTGAATTCATGAAAAAGAAGGAATATGCTGTTGTTAGTGAATCTGTGAATATTGTTAAAAAGAAAAGCAGCAAAGATACAGGCTTTGTTAATTGGATTTTAAGAGAGTATTTAAGAAACAAAAAGGAAATTCATATTAAATCCAATGATAAACATTCCTTATCAAAGAAATATTCTTTTCCATTGCATTTAATTGAGTATTTAACAAGTAAAGTAGGAACAGCAAAAACAGAGGAATTACTTGAATATTATAATGAAAAATCCATTTCTTATGCATTCAATATAAGTAATGGCACTTTTAGAAAAATGGAACATGGTGATACTCCTGAAAAAACAGAGTATATTATTGATAGAGCATATTTTGAAATATTTAAAATGTTAAAAAATATTGAATTCACAACAGTACTTGATTGCTGTGCTGCACCCGGAGGAAAAACAATACTTATTAAGCATATTAATCCATTATCAAAAGTAATGGCAATGGATATTAATCTTGAAAGAGTGAATGATATTAAAGCAAATATTGATAGATTGGGATTAACGGGTATTGAGGTAATGACAGCGGATTTCTTATCTACTGAATTAATGACAATGTATGATTTGATTATCATTGATGTTCCTTGCAGTGCTACGGGCACCATAAGAAAAAATCCGGATGTGAAATATAATTATAGGAAAAAACTTAGTACTCTTATTGATATTCAAAAAAAGATACTTAAAAGATCCACTAAATTTTTAAAGGATGGCGGCTATTTATTCTATATGACCTGCTCAATTATAGAAAATGAAAATCAAAAAATTATAGATGAATTTTTAAAATCAAATCGGGAATATGCTCTGGAATCCGAATATTTTTCATATGGAAATCCATATAGCGGAGCATATGCCGCATTAATAAAAAATGGGGACGGTGGTTGAAAATGTTGAAAAATTGTCAAAAATGTGGTATAATAAAATATGGCAAGACCATCAAGAATTGATATAATTGGCTATCATTATCATGTGATAAGCCGAGGACAGAGGAAAAACCCAATTTTCTTTTCTCCGGCAGATAGAGCAAAGTATTTTTCAATTGTAAACAAGCTTTTAAGTGAAACAGATATTGAGATCTATGGCTATTGTCTTATGACAAATCATGTTCATATGGACATTTACAGGAATAAGTAT
>JAUVJU010000122.1 GCA_030592285.1 Caldifarciminota bacterium | reverse complement strand
TTAAATCGTAATATTAAATATTATCAGAAAAAACTGGATAAATGCTATTCTCGCAAAAGATATTAAAGGAGTTTCTCATGACTTTTCTCAATATCATTTCGTGGTCTTTTTTTTATGAGGAAAGACGGAAGATGCTATTCTTTAGTTATATACATTTTAATATAAAATAACAGAGTTATTGACAAAATTGACTACTTTATATAATATTTTACTAATTGAAAGGAGTAATCAACTAAATTACTTATAAAAAAATAAGTAATATATAGTAAGTATTAAGTTTTTAAAGAAAATAATAAAAGGAGAAAATTATCAAAACCAAAACATTGTTAATTACTGGCGGAACAGGTTCCTTTGGAAATGCTGTTTTGAAAATGTTTTTAAACACGGAAGTTAAAGAAATACGCATATTTTCAAGAGATGAATTAAAACAGGATAATATGCGAAAACTATATAAAAACAGTAAATTGAAATTTTATATAGGAGATGTAAGAGACATCAATTCTGTGTATAATGCAATGAAAAATGTAGATTATGTTTTTCATGCTGCAGCTCTCAAACAAGTTCCTTCCTGTGAATTCTATCCAATAGAAGCAGTTAAAACAAATATTTTAGGAGCTGAGAATGTTTTAAATGCATCTATAGAAATGGGTGTCAAAAAAGTAATAGTATTAAGTACTGATAAAGCAGTATATCCAATAAATGCAATGGGAATATCAAAAGCAATGATGGAAAAGGTTATGATTGCAAAAGCAAGAATGACAGGTAGATCAGAAACAATTCTATGCGGAACAAGATATGGAAATGTAATAGCATCAAGAGGTTCGGTAATTCCTTTATTTATTGAGCAGGCAAGGAATAATCAACCTATAACAATAACTGATCCTGACATGACAAGATTTCTAATGTCATTAGATGAAGCAGTAAAATTAGTCCTTTATGCATATCGCTATGGAAATTCAGGGGATATATTTGTTCGAAAATCTCCTGCTGCCAAAATTATAGATCTTGCTGAAGCAATCAGGCAATTATTCAATCCTCATATAAAACTAAAAATAATTGGAACAAGACATGGCGAAAAACAATATGAAACTCTTTTAACAAAAGAGGAAATGGCAAAAGCAAAAGAAACAGATAAGTATTTCAAAATCTCTATAGATGACAGAGATTTGAATTATGAAAAATATTTCACAAAAGGAGAAAAGAGTATTTTAAGTCAAAAAAGGGATTATAATTCAAGTAATACTAAACTTTTAACTGTAATAGAAATTAAAGAAATGCTGTTAAAAATTGATTTCATAAAAAATAAATTGAAAAGGAGTTGAAATGAAAAAAATTCTTATAACGGGATCTAATGGTTTTGTAGGGAAAAATATGATTGCAGGATTGTTGAGTAATAAAGAGGTAAAAATATATAAATATGACTTAATGAACAATGAAATTGAATTAAAAAAATTTATTGAAGATTCCGATATTATTATGCATTTTGCAGGCACTAACAGACCAGAAAATTTGTCTGAATTTGAAAAGGGCAATTATCTGTTTACAAAAAAAATTACAGATATACTCAATGAACTAAATAAAAAGGTCCATATAGTTATGACTTCATCCATTCAAGCTGAATTGGATAATCCATATGGAAAAAGTAAAAAAATGGCTGAGAAGGTCTTAATAGAATATGCTGAAAAATCAAATAGTCACATTTATATTTATAGATTACCCAATTTATTTGGAAAATGGAGTAAACCAAACTATAATTCTGTTATAGCAACATTCTGCTATAATATTTCAAGAAATCTACCAATTGAAATTTCCAATAAGGCAAATAATATGGAATTATTATATATTGATGATGTGATTAAGGAATTTATCACAATAATTAATGGTGAGAAGATAATGGATGGACATTATTATTCAATAGATAAGAGTTTTTCAAAAAATCTTGGAGAAATTGCAGATCTTATTATGTCTTTTAAAAAAAGTAGAGAGAACTTAATATTACCTAATCTTTCAGATGATTTTACTAAATATTTATACTCAACATATCTTTCATATTTAGATGTAAATTCATTTTCTTACAATCTAAATACCAGAATTGATAATAGAGGGGGCTTAGCGGAAATAATAAAATCTAAATATTTCGGTCAGATTTTCTTTTCTTATACAAAACCCGGTATAACAAGGGGAAATCATTATCATCATACAAAAGTTGAGAAATTTTGTGTTTTAAAAGGTACTGGATTGATAAGATTCAGGAATATTATAACAAATGAAATTATTGAATATACAGTTTCTGGAAATGAATTAAAAATTGTTGATATACCACCGGGATATACTCATTCAATAAAAAACTCTGGGAATAATGAAATGTTGACATTATTCTGGGCTGTGGAGATATTTGATCAAAATAATCCTGACACTTTTTACGAAGAAGTGTAATATGAAAAAATTGAAAGTAATGACAATTATTGGAACAAGACCGGAGATAATCCGACTTGCTGAAGTAATAAAAGCAAATGATAAATATTTCAATCATATCCTTGTTCATACTGGACAAAATTGGGATTATAAACTGAATGATATATTTTTTAAAGAACTAGGATTAAGAAAACCAGATTATTTTCTTGATTCGGTTGGAAAGCATTTGGGTGAAACAATAGGAAATATAATCGGAAAATCATATGAATTGATAAAAAAAGAAATGCCTGATGCAATTTTGATACTTGGAGATACAAATAGTGCACTTTCTTCAATTTCAGCCAAGAGATTGAAGGTGCCTATTTTTCATATGGAAGCTGGCAACAGATGTTTTGATCAAAATGTACCAGAAGAAATAAACAGAAAAATTGTTGACCATATCAGTGATATTAATCTTCCATACACAGAGCATAGCAGAAGATATCTTTTATCTGAAGGTATTAGAAAGGAACATATATTTGTTACGGGCTCACCTATGACTGAAGTATTATATAAAAATCAGAAAAAAATAATTAGAAGCAAAATATTATCAACATTGAAATTAAAAAAGAATAAATATATACTTGTAAGTGCCCATAGAGAGGAAAATATTGATATTAAAGAAAATTTTAAATCATTAATTGAGTCATTGAACTATGTTGCAGAAATATATAAAATACCGGTGATTTATTCTACTCATCCAAGAAGTTATAAAAAAATTAAAGAACAAAAAATTAAATTTGATCCACTAATAAAAAATTTAGAACCATTTGGATTTTTCGACTATAATAAGCTTCAAATGAATGCATATTGTGTAATATCTGATAGTGGAACATTGAGTGAAGAATCTGCAATACTAAATTTCCCTGCAGTTTTGATTAGAACAAGTACCGAGAGACCAGAAGTTTTAGATAAAGGGACTATGATAGTTGCTGGAATTGAGAAGAATGGAGTAATAAGATCAGTTGATCTTGCACGAAACATGATTGATCAATATACACAGGGGAAAGAAATAGGTTTTGGAATGATAACTAATATTCCTTTTGATTATCAAGATATAAATATATCATTAAAAATTGTAAAAATCATTGAAAGCTATACAAAGATCATTAACAGAGTAACATGGATGAAACATTGAAAGTGGACAAGGACAATCAATAAGATAAGCCCCACATCCAATTGTATTATCAATATATATGTTTTGTAAGAATCCACCCAACTATCTATTTTATTGTGTAAAAAAGCGAAAAAAAAATGAAATTCAAAATGAATAATCCTTAAGGGAATTGACACTTCACTTCGTTCATTGCGACTATAACTTTAAATGGACGGTTTTGCGTTAGATTTTTGAATGTAATTAAATCAATAAGTTCTTTAATTATATAGTAATAACAAAATAATAATATCTTATTGACAAACAATAAAAATGACAGTAGTATTTGCTTAATATAATTGATAAAATAACTTTGATGTCTCATTTAATATAGTATAAAGGATTTTTAATTATGAATCAGCCAAATTTTCTTCTAATAGGTTCTGCCCGTTCTGGAACTACTGGATTATATCATAATCTTCTTCAACATCCTGATATATTCATGCCTGTAAAAAAGGAATTGCATTATTTCAGCCATTCCTATAGTAAAGGTATTAAATGGTATAAAGAACAATTTAAAAATGCTAAGAATCAAAAAATGGTAGGCGAAGCATCAGTATCCTATACATATCCTGAAGGAAATAGTGTTTCTCAAAGAATATTTAATACTCTTGGTCCAAATGTTAAATTCATTTATATGGTAAGAAACCCCATTCAGAGAACAATCTCTCATTATAGATATTACAAAAACTATGGGTTAAAAGAACCTCTTGAATTTGAAGAAGCAATTGATAAAAACCCCATTTATATTGGAACAAGTAAATATTCAGAATTCATCAATGAATATGTAAAATTGTTTAAAAAAGAAAATTTTTTAATTATTGTATTTGAAGATTACATTAAAAATACACATGCGGAACTATGTAAAATATTCAATTTTCTTGGTATAGACAACACTTTTATTCCATCAGATTCAATGTTGAAAACAAATGAATCATTCAAGGCACGCAATGCACTCATGTATAGAATATATTTTCGTCTTTCTCAAAATAATTTACGAAAATATGCTGAATCAATAATTCCACAGGGAAAAAGAAAAAGAACAAGAAACTTCTTGCGTAAACTTCTTTCAAAAAAGCAATCTGATGAGATATCTAAATATATTCTGAATAAATTAAGAGAAGAATTGTATCCTGAAATTGATAAAATGGAATCAATACTTAACAGAAATCTTGATATTTGGAGAGATAATTAATTAACTTTAATTAGGCATTATTCTCTTTGTACCATTTATATACTTTCTCTATCCCATCTTTCAAGTCCATTTTATGATTCCATCCAAGATTGTGAAGGCGTGATACATCCAAAAGTTTTCGAGGCATTCCATCAGGTTTTGTTAAATCATGCTTGATTTCCCCTTCAAATCCCGTAACATCCTTAATGATCTGTGCCAATTCTCTGATTTCAACATCCTCACCTGTTCCCACATTAATATGCATTTCATCACTATAATTATTCATTAGAAAAACAACTGCATCAGCCAGATCATCAACAAAAAGAAATTCTCTTCGTGGTTTCCCAGTACCCCACATGATCATTTCTTTATCTCCATTTACTTTTGCTTCATGAAATTTGCGAATTAATGCAGGTAGTACATGGGAAGTTTTGGGATCAAAATTATCATTAATACCATATAGATTGGTAGGCATAGCTGATATAAAATCAACTCCATACTGTTTTCTATAAAATTTGCAAAGTTCTATACCGCTTATTTTTGCAATTGCATAAGCCTCATTTGTAGGTTCTAATGGTCCTGTTAAAAAATATTCTTCCTTAATTGGCTGAGGGGACATTCTTGGATAAATGCAGGAACTTCCTAAAAAGAGTAATTTCTTCACTTTATTAATATAAGCAGAATGAATCACATTCATAGACATAATAAGGTTATCATATATAAATTCAGCAGGGAATTTGTTGTTTACCCATATACCGCCAACTTTACCTGCAGCATGTATAACATATTCGGGCTTGTTCTTTTCAAAAAATTCCTTTACATCATTCTGATTTCTTAGATCAATATCATCTTTATCTACAAGGATCTGATTATCATATCCCTCATTATCTAATCTTCGTTTTATTGCTGATCCAACAAGTCCTTTATAACCTGTTATCAATATACTTTGATTTTTATTCATAATTTTATCCTTTTTATTAAC
>JAUVJU010000120.1 GCA_030592285.1 Caldifarciminota bacterium | reverse complement strand
TTTGTTTTTTATTTATAATTTTTTTAAAAAATGAAATTGATTGCCTCTAATTCTGTCCACATCACAAGCCCCGACCTAATTCCTTTTTTTTTCCTTGTTATTTTGTAACAAATAATTATAATATGCGTATTACATAAAAAGGAGTTTTATGAAAAAAGTATTTATAATTTTCATTATATGTATCTTTTCTATACTGATTTTTGCTAATATTAGTCTTGAAGAAGTATTGTCAACATATAAATCAAAATCCATCTCATATCAGAAAGAGAGCGTTGTCTATTCCATAAACAGCAAAGCGATACTAAAAGCATTGTCTCCACTACTTCCTCAGATCTCCTACTATATATCTATGGATACATCATCATTAGCAACATCGTACACTTACTCACAAGGAATAAGAGCTTCACAAACAATTTTCAATATTCCAATGGCTTTAAATCTTGCTTCTTCAAAAAGGGAATCAGATATTGCATTAATGAATTTTAAAGTAAATAAATTTAATCTCATTATGAATGTTATTGATAAATACTTTACTGTTCTTTCATTTCAGGAAAGGTTACATATTGATTCAATCATTACATCAAGAGAGGAAGAAAATATTAAAAAATCCAAAATAATGTTTAAGAATGGTATAATTTCAAGAACAGATCTTCTTAATATTCAATCCAATTTCTATACAATACAGGCGGCATATCATAGCGATAAAAAGGAATATATTAAGGCAAAAAGTGATTTTTCTGTGCTTACAGGCATTATATCTGAAGAGCATTTTGAAGACATTGATTCTATTCCTTTAATTGATATGAACAATTGGGATATTGAAAATATTTTGGCTGATTTACCTGAGTATAAAATTTTTAAGTACTATTATTCAATTAAATCCATTAATGTAGCAAGTGCAAGCTCAAGTTTTTTACCAACAGCATCTTTAAGTATTGGTGCAGGATTATCAGATAGTGTTTTGGATTTTGATTATAATAATTTTATGGATAATTATTCATTAAATGCCGGACTATCTATTGATTTTCCTGTTTTTACAGGCTTTTCAAGAACAATTGGTGTAATTAATTCTTCACTTGAAAAAAAAGGTGCCTATTTGGATATGATAAATCAGGAAAATATTTTGAGGACTGAGATTGAGAATTTCCCTTTAACTGTTGAGCAGATACTTGCATTATTTAAGAGCAATATTAATATTATGATGGCTCAGTATGATATATTTGAGAAATCCGTAAAAATGTATGAAAAGGGAGAAATTTCTTCTCTTGATTATATATCGTATCAAAAAAATTATTATGATGCAGTTATCAATTTATTAGAGGCAAAAAAGCAATTATATCTAACCTATTACAGATATCTTTACTATTTAAGGAGGATACAATGAGGTTCTTTAAAAGAAAACGAAATATAATTATTATCAGTATTATTATTGTATTAATAATTATTATTTCAATATGTTCAAGAAAAAGTACTAATCTACCTGTTAAAACAGCTAAGATCGCTATTGGTACAATAAATGAATTTGTCAGAACAAGCGGTAAGTTGGAACCACTTGTAGATGTGGAGATATCCTCAGATATTATGGGTAAAGCACTGAATATATTTGTTGAAGAAGGTAGTAAGGTTAAAAAGGGAGATAAACTAATTCAGATTGACTTTATTAATCAGAAATCACGATTAAGAGAGGCACAAACATCACTTGATGTTGCTATTACAAATCTTGAATATAAAAAATTTCTACTTGCTAATAAAAAGGAATTGTTAAATGATTCATTAATATCATATTCTGAGTTTAAAATAGCTGAATTGGATTATAATAACGCTCTTTCCCATCATGAATCAGCAAAGAGCTACTATGAGATATCTAAGGACAATATGGAAAAAACACTTCTATTATCACCTATTAATGGCATTGTATCTGGTCTCTATGTTGAAGAGGGAGAAAATATAATCACAGGAACAATGAACAATCCAGGAACGGTATTAATGACAATATCAGATAATAATCAAATGCTTGTTAAAAGTGATGTTGATGAAACATCAATAATTAAAACAAAAAAGGGAAATATTGCTGAAATTGTTTTTGATGCATATCCTGATACAACTTTCACAGGCACTGTTACAAAAATTGCTAATAGACCAGACCTTACAAATACATTAACTGAAATTGGAACCGTATTTCCAGTTGAGATACTTATAAATGGTGACTATGAAAATCTGCTTTCAGGTATGAATTGTGAGGTTTCAATTATTACTGAATCAAAGGATAGCGTTATCAAGGTTCCTATACAGGCAGTTGTAATGCGTGAAGGTAATGAAGGCATTTTCACAATGAAAAATAGTATTGCTAAATTTGTTGATGTTAAATCAGGTATTATTGGAAAAGAATTTATTGAGATTGAATCCGATAGTATTGAAGAAGATATGAAAATTATAATAGGTCCATTCACTTCATTAAAAAGGTTGGAAAATAATGATAGAGTTACTGATAGAGAGTTTAAGGGTAAGCCTGGACTCAGTCAAGGCGAATAAACTCCGTAGTTTTCTCACTACTCTTGGTATAATTATTGGAGTAATGACAATAATTATTGTTGTTTCAATTATAGATGGATTGGAATCACAAGTAATGAGTACCTTCTCTTCTTTGGGAACCAATGTTATTTATGTTCAGAGACGAGGATGGATCATGCGCGGAGGATCAGACTGGAGAAAAACAAGAACCAATTATGTTGATATGAATGATTATTATAAAATGCAGGATCTTTCCACTACAGCAGAAGAAATCGGAATATCAATATCTAATTATAAAAATATTAAATATATTAATGAAAAATTAGAAATGATCAATATTGATGGCATTTCTGCCTCCTGTATGAGCATTCAAAATTTTGAAGTTGATGTAGGGTTAACTTTATCTGAAAATGATATTAAGATGAAAAAAAATGTTTGTCTTATTGGTAAGGATATTTCAGATAATTTATTTTTTGGAGCAAATCCTATTGGTAAATGGCTGACAATTGATGGAAATAAATTTCTCATAAAGGGCATTCTCACAGAAAAAGGCTCATTTTTTGGTCAATCCCAAGATGAGATTGTATTAATTCCCTATACTGTAATGTTAAAATATTATCCAACAGAAAAGCGGCATATTACGATTCTCTTATCTAGTAATGATCCGGAAGAAACTATTGAGGAAGCAAGATGGGTTATGAGAATAAGTCATTCATTAAAACAAGGTGATGATGATGACTTTTCTATTAATACACAGGATGCTTTGATGGAGCAGTGGAAATCACTTACAACATCAATTTTCCTTGTTATGATTGCAATTGGTTCACTATCACTTATGGTTGGAGGTATTGGCATTATGAATATTATGCTTGTATCCGTTTCAGAAAGAACCCGTGAAATTGGTATCAGAAAATCAATTGGAGCAAGAAATAAAGAAATTCTGCTTCAATTCCTGTTCGAGGCAATGACAGTTTCTCTTGTGGGAGGTGTTGTTGGAATTATTGTAGGAATTTCTGTTGCCTTCACGATTTCAAAGGTTGCTCATTTGCCATTTGCAATTCAAATATGGTCTGTATTAACCGGTTTCCTTTTCTCTTTGGGAGTAGGTTTATTTTTCGGCATATTCCCTGCAAGAAAAGCAGCCAAACTTGATCCAGTGGAGTGTTTGCGTTATGAGTAAATATATAATAAAAATGGAAAATATTATTAGAGAATACCCCTTTAAAGGTGGTGTTGTTAAGGCACTAAGAGGTGCGAATTTCAAGATTAAAAGGGGCGAATGCATCTCTATAATGGGACCAAGCGGTTCCGGGAAATCAACATTAATGAATGTTATAGGTTGTTTGGATAGACAGACATCCGGTACATATATTTTGGATAATATTGATGTTAATACACTAAACACTGATGAAAGAGCTGATATCCGAAAAAAAATAATTGGTTTTGTTTTTCAGAGTTATAACCTATTACCAAAAACATCAGCATTACGCAATGTTGAAATGCCTATGATATATGCAAAAATGAAGAGAAAGACAAGATTAGAACGCTCTGAGGAATTACTCGGACTTGTAGGATTATCACATAGAATTCACCATTTACCATCTGAAATGTCAGGAGGAGAAAGGCAGAGGGTTTCTATTGCCCGTTCTCTTGCCAATGATCCTGATTTTATATTGGCAGATGAACCAACAGGTAATTTGGATTCAGTAATGTCTGCAGAAATAATGAAAATTCTAAAGAATTTAAATGATCAGGGTAAAACAATAATTATTGTTACACATGAAGCAGAAATTGCAAATCAAACCCAGAGAGTTCTACACCTTAGAGATGGCATTATTACTGATTAATCTTTTTGTTATTTTTTACATTGCTAACATTAATAATTGTGTGTTAGTTAAACTTTAAAAGTGGACACTTTGAGCCAATATAAACTTTAAAAGTGGACACCTAAAAAGTGTTAAAAAAGGGATAAATTTAAGGTATGATTATTGGCTTTTTGAACATCAATAAGTTTATTGTTAGACCAGAATCTTAATTCAGAAACATCATAATTTAATGGGTAAATACGTATATCAACAATATCATGAGGAACAGAATTTTTTATATTAAATTTCACATTATTAAATGAGATACTTCTGTAAGCATTAATAGTTCTTTGAACTCTTAAACAGAAGATATCCTTAGTTGACTTAAAAGGTGGTATAAGAGCAAATTTTCTGAATAGAGATTGTTTTCCCTTTATAGCTTTCTGGAATCTGATATAAGGTATTTCCTTAGTAGTAGAATGAATCCATTCATAGTTATATTTATGAGTAAGATTATTCAATATCAATTGAGCATGGTTAATATCAGATACCTTTTCTCTGAAACAAGATCTTATCATTCTGTCTTGAATCCATCTATATGGTCTTTCTATTTTTCCTTTTGCTTCAGGAGATAAAGCATAAATCACATTTACCCTGCAATCTTTTTGAACTTGCTTCCATTGAGGGTCAACATCATCAGTAAGTTTATAGTGGTTTCTCCATATACTATCTCTTTTCTGAACAAATCTGAATATAGAATGGCTATCTACATAATATGAAAAAGGAATACCATATTTAAGGATTACTTGTTCTAATGCGGTGATATGTGCCCAGGAAGTTTCTCTTGGTATTAAAACAGCATAAAAAAGATATCTGCTAAAATCATCTATAGAAGTAATAAGATACCACTTATTGGAAGCATATGGAGAAAAATGATGATGAGAAGAATCATGCTGAACAAGTTCCCCAATATGATTAGTTAATACTTCACGAGCATGAATGACTTTTTTGGTTTTCTTCAAGTAAAAACCATTATTTTTAGCTCTTTTGATGATTGTTGGAACAGAAACAATTTGATTGTAGTTATTTTTTAAATAATCCTTTATATATGTATAGTTATAGCACTTTAATGCTGCTTTCTTATTCAGAAGCAATTTCCTCTCAATCTTTAATTCCTTTATAATATTTTTCTCTATTTCCTTTGATAGTTTCCGTGTTGGTTTTTTTCGTGTATATTGTACAGTAAAATTATCAGGATCATTCTTTAATCGTTTTACCAAAGCAAAAAACCTTGACTTTTTTATTCCTAATATTTCTTGTATGTATTTCCTTTCAATTTCTCCTTTTATATATCTTTCTAGTATTTTCCTTACCTGAATATCTGTGAATTTGGTGTGTAAGTGTTTCATAATATAGAACCTCCTTTTAGTTAATTCTATATCATAATATACACTCATTTTTAGGTGTCCACTTTTAAAGTTTAAATCATTGTATAAAGTGTCCACTTTTAAAGTTTAAATAACA
>JAUVJU010000051.1 GCA_030592285.1 Caldifarciminota bacterium | reverse complement strand
GGTCCCTTGCTATCACTTTTAAGCTGCTTAACTGCTAAGTATTCCAGTATTCTTGTTTTTACCTTTTCCAGATCATAATGGTCTTCATTCAATATTTTTTCAGCCTTTTTGATATTCATATTATCATCTGAATAATTATTCCATGGCAGGTCAAGTATCCATTCAATATATGTTCTTACTACATTATAGTCCGGCATCATTGGATTCATTGTTCCCAATTTCTCCATCTGTTCATCAAGTATTTCCTTTGCCTCTTTTGATAGTTTCTTTTTTTTCACTCTCTTTGCAATATCCTCAATTTC
This sequence comes from Caldifarciminota bacterium, assembly GCA_030592285.1. Lineage (GTDB taxonomy): Bacteria > Hydrothermota > 32-111 > 32-111 > 32-111 > JAUVJU01. Next base: position 13,266 of record JAUVJU010000051.1, on the reverse strand, counting down.
CTTTTCCTTTGGATCATCTTCTCCCAGTTCCTTTCTTATTGCTCTTAATTGCTCTCTTAGAAAATATTTCTTTTGATCATCATTGATCTCAGTGGAAACCATTGATTTGATCTTTTCCCCAACCTCTAAAATTGATATCTCCTTAGTAAGAATATTTGCAATAAATTTCATTCTCTCCATTGGATCTATGAATGTGAGAATCTTATATTTTTGTTCAATACTAATAGTTAGATTTGATGAAATAAAATCTGCAAGTTTCCATGGCTCTTCTATTGTTTTAAGAATTTGAAAAATTTCATTTGGAAGCTGTTGTGAATATTTAATGTATTTTCTGAACATTTCCATAAGATTGCGAACCATTGCTTCTTCTTCTATTGTTTTTCTTTGCATTTCATTGATTGTTTTGATCTCTGCTAAGGGATAATTTGTGAATGATTTGTTAAATTTTTTAATTTTTGCTCTTTTCATTCCCTGAACAAGAATTCTCACAGAACCATCAGGAAATCTAAGCATTTTCAGTATATTTGCAACAGTGCCATACTCTTCTATTTCATTATTATTTAATTTTTGTAAATCATTGCTTTTTGTGTATCCCAGTAGAACCATTTTATTTGAAGATAGAGCATCATCAATAAGTTTAATAAATCTTTTTTCAATAACTGCAATAGGTAGTATTAAAAACGGATAAACAATAATATCATTTCTTGGTAATACAGGTAATATATTGGGAATATTTACTTTTTTCATATTATTTGGTTCATTAATCATAAATTGCTCCTTACTGAATCTCTATTCTTTTCATTATTTTTGCCTTTAATGGTAAAATAATGGTTAATATTCCGGTTTTTAGAGATATTTTCATTTTATTAATATTAATATTTCTTGGTATGCGTATTCGTCTTTCAAATGGTCCATAATTAATTTCCATATGATAATAACACATTTCTAATTTTTTTCCTTTTTCTTCTATCTTTCTCTCTCCTTTAAGATATAGAACATTATCGGCAATTGAAATTATGATCTCATCTTTTGTCATACCGGGAAGTTCTGCTTTAATAATAAATTCCTTTGATGTTTCATAAATATCAATAGGGGGATTATAATATGTATGTTTATAAAGAGAAATCCTGGAGAATCCAATCATTTCATTCATAAACATATCCATTTCCTGTCTTGTCTTCCGAATTTCATCAAGTATATCATCATCTTTCATTTCTTCCTCCTATTCAATTATAACTCCATTTAAGCCCTTAATGGTTTTGCCAATAATAGAATATTCTGTTTTTGTACTGTTCAATAATTTTTCTGCCTTAACCAAATTATCTTTACCGACAAAAATGACCATACCAATGCCCATATTGAAAACCCTAAATGATTCCTTTGTTTCTAAATTTCCCTTTTCAACAAAAAACTTAAATAATTCAGGAATTTCCCATTGTTCAGAATAAATCCTTGCTTCTGTATTATCAGGTAAAACTCTTTTAACATTATCATAAAGTCCACCTCCTGTAATATGAGCAATACCATTAACAATATTCTCATTAATAAGCGGCATTACGCTTTTCAAATATGCTTTATGTGGTTTTAGTAATTCCTGATACAATGGTTTTTTCATTGTGCCATAAGTACTCTGTAAATCAATATTATTATCATCAATAATTTTTCTTATAAGTGAATATCCATTTGTATGGAATCCATCTGAATGTAATCCAATTATAAAATCATCCACATTGATATTTTCTCCTGTGATTGCCTTATCCTTTTCCATTACACCTGTTATGAATCCCACAATATCATAATGTGTATTGCCATATATTGTTGACATTTCTGCTAATTCACCGCCAATAAGACTAACCTTACTCTCTAAGCATGCTTCAGACATTGATCTTACAATTATTTCAACAGTATTGGGATCCACTTTCCCACAGCCAATATAATCAAGAAAGTATAATGGTTTTGCTCCAACAGCAAGAATGTCATTAATAGAGTGATTAACAATATCTTTTCCTGTATTCTCAAACATATTCATTTTCTCGGCAATTAATAATTTTGTCCCAACACCATCCGCACTGGATACAAGAATAGGCTCCTTGTAATCTTTGAACCTGGCATTATACATTGAACCAAAGCCACCAATATCGGAAATAACATTAATATTAAATGTCTTTTTTACAATCTCCTTTATTTTATTAATTGATTCCATTCCCTTATCAATATTTACCCCTGATTCGCTATACTTCATTGTTTTCCATCCTTGTTTTTGGCTTTATATTCATCATTTTAAGTCCATTTGAAATAATCTTTCTTACTCCCCAAAGTAGAGTAATCTTATTATTCATATCATCTACATTATCACTAATTATTCTATGATTATGATAAAATTTATGTAATAAGCCCGCAAGTTCAGTTAAATAAACCCCTACTTTCTGAATCTCAAATGTTTGTGCTATAGAATAGATAATATATGGATATTCCATCATTTTTAATATTAATTCCCTTGCTTCCGGAATAGTAAATATTTTTTCATCAATACTATTTGGGCATTTTTTAACTCCTGCTTTATCAAAGACAGAACATATTCTGGCATGTGCATACTGTACATAGTAAACAGGATTATCCATTGTCTGCTTTTTTGCTTCTTCAATATCAAAGTTTATTGGCTGTGACATTTTCCTCATCAAAAATATGAATTTTAATACATCAATATCAATGTTCTCTTTTAGTTCATCAAATGTAATAAAATCACCCTGTCTTTTTGACATTTCAAATTTTTCACCATTTTTAAGTAATGTAATAAGCTGAGCAATCAAGACCCTAATTTCTATTTTTTCATTAATAGTATGTACTGCCGATCTTAACCTATTAATATACCCATGATGATCGGGACCCAAAATATCAATAATAATATCATAGCCCCTTTCAATCTTATTAAAATGATATGCAGTGTCCGGCAGTAAATATGAGTATGTTCCATCGGATTTTATTATGACCCTATCTTTATCATCATAAATACCTGATGATCTGAAAAATACCGCATTATCCTTTTCTTCAAGTAATCCTTTTTCTTTAAATAAGTCAATCGTTCTATCAATAAAGCCGCTTTTTCTTATATTAGATTCATATGTCCAATTGTCAAATTCAATTCCAAATTCATTAAGTGATTTTTTCTGCCATTTTAAAATATACTCTATTCCTCTATCTGAACACTTTTTTATGTTTTCATTATTCCAATCCAATGTTCCTGATTCACTCTTTATTGTTTCAGCAATATCCTTTATATACAAACCCCTATAACCATTTTCAGGAAATTCATCAGGACAATTATTACTTATATGATACAAGATTGACATACCAAACATTCCTATTTGATTACCGCTATCATTCACATAATACTCTTTATCTGTTTCATAGCCCGCAAATTGCATAATATTTGATAAAAGCATGCCTGTAAAACCGGCTCTTGCATTAACAAGAACTAATGGTCCAGTAGGATTTGCACTAATAAATTCAATGTTGACCCTTTTCCCATTTGCTGTCTTTTTCCCATAATTACTATTAGATAAGATCTCCATTAATTCATTTTTTAATGCATTTTCAGTAAAAGTAAAATTTAGAAATCCGCCATTTAATGATTTGATATTCGTAATATCATCACTATGAAAATCCTTAATAATTTTATCAGCAATATTAGCAGGGGAATTCTTCAAAACTGGTGCAAGAAGAAAACTTATATTACTTGATACATCGGAAAATCTTGAAAATGTAATATTCTGTTTTGATTTGTTTTCTGATGTTAATTTGGAAATTGTAGATAATAATGCTTGTTCCAATTTCTCAATTATCATTATTTATCCTTTGTTCAATACATTCTTTGAATTATTAATGACATACATATTCCTTGAATTATTCGGATAAGAAGCGGACGAAGACAACCAATATAATGAGCATCTGTGATAACCGCTTTGTATGCTCACTGCTCGCAGCAGCTCATTTATTTGGTTGTGTGAGGTAGCATGCCATAGGCATGCCAAAAAGAAAAGAAAAAGAAAAGAAAGATAAGAAATAATTGTTTTGCGTAATACATTCCTCAGATTATTCGGAATGTACATATTCATCGAATTATTCGGAATCAATCTTTTCTGCGGAGGAGGACAAGAAAGAGGAGCAATATATTCTTCAAATTGCTCATAATATACATCTGCAATTGCCCGCTTTGTATGCTTGCTACTCGCAGCAGTTCCTTCGTTTACTTGTGTGAGGGAGCAGAAAAGAATTCGATTTGATCTGCTTAATATATTCTTCGAATTACTGTTGTTTAATATATTCTTCGAATTACTCAGAATATACATCATTGATAACCGCTTTGTATGCTTACTGCTCGCAGCAGCTCATTTATTTGGTTGTGTGAGGTAGCTGAAGAAAAGAATTTATTTCTTGGATTATTCCTGCTCAACATATTTTTCGGATTACTCAAAATATGCAATCCTCAGATTATTCGGAATGTACATATTCCTCGAATTACTCGGAATATGTGTATTCAGTGAATTTACCATCAGCCCATAATAGTTCAAGATCATATTTCTTTCTTATCTCCTCTGTGAATATGTGTACAAGAGTATCATTGTAATCCAGCAGTATCCATTGTCCGTGATTTTCTCCTTCAATACCTCTTATTTTATATTTCTTTTTCAGTTCTTTATGAATATGTCTGAATATTGCAATTGTTTGTACAGTTGATGCTCCTGAACATATAATAAAAGTATCAGTAAAAGCATTCATTTCACTTAAATCTATTTTAACAATATCAAAGCCCTTCTTTTCCTTTATTGCCTGAATAATCTTTTCATTCAGTTCCATTCGTTTTCTCCTTCAAATATTTATTATAATCATTTCCTATTATTATTGTAACATCAATGTAAAGACTTGAATCAATATCACTCATAATATTATTGCAATTGAGTTTTTTTGCTACATATTTTCCATAAGCACAGTTCTTTTTCAATCTATCTATTACAATGGTTTCAGATATTGTATCAAATCTAGCATTTGAAATAATTATAACATCAAGCTTATTATCCTTCAAATACTGTGATGTCTTTTTTGCTAAACCCTTTTGACTGGTTCCATTAAGAACCTCCACACGCAGTATTTCCTTATCAATCATTGTATTATGATAATTCATTAATAGTTTTACCAAAACAAAAATAACAAGAATACTAATTAAAACTGCAATGATCTTCCTCATTTTTCTATAATACTACCTGGTTCAATAATTGTATTCTCTTTTAATTCTACATTGTTTAGATACGATAATGATTTGATGATACACCCCTTTTTTATAATGCTTTTTCCTTTTATCACAACATTGCTCTCAATAATCACATCATTTTCACATTCTACATTACTATCAATATATATACTTTCCGGGCTTTCCATTGTTACGCCATTTTTCATCATTTCTTCCCTTTTCATAGCAAGCATGATCTGCTCAATTTCTGCCAATTGATTTCTATTATTTATTCCCAAAACCTCAGAAGCATTTTCTACAATTACAGAATCTACTTGTAAATCATTTTTATGGGTAATACTAATAAGATCTGTAATATAATATTCTTTCTGTTTATTATTATTTCCAATGCTATCAATATACTTATAAATGAAATCTGATTTTATACAATATATCCCTGCATTTACCTCTCCTATTTCCTTTTGTTTATCATTGGCATCCTTATGTTCAACAATACTTTTAATGTTACCCTGTGCATCTCTTTCCATTCTTCCATAACCAAAAGGATTAGTAGGGATCATAGTCAGTACAGTTACTGCATTTTGTTTTGATTCATGTGTTTTTAGCAATCTTTCAATTGTTTCTTTCTTTATCAAAGGAACATCTCCAGATAAAATAATTACATTGCTATTCTTCATAATATGTGTAACCGCACTTTTAAGTGCATCCCCTGTTCCTAACTGTTCTTTCTGATAAGCAAAATCTATTAATGATTTTTTAAAATACTGTGTTTCAAAATAATCTTTGACTATTTTACTTCCATTACCAATAAGGAGAATAATCCTTTCTGGATTCAGTTTTGATGATGTATCAACAATATGTTCTAAAATTGGTTTTCCACATATATTATGCATAACCTTTGGAACTGTTGATTTCATTCTTGTGCCCAATCCGCCGGCAAGAATAAGTATATTTATTGTCATTTCAACCTCACTCTGATATTATCTATAAGTCGTGTTTTTCCAATATAAACAGCAATAAAGATCCTTCCATATTCTGTTGCTTTTGTAATTTTCTTTAAATTTTTCTCATCAAAAAACTGTACATAATCAACATCAGCATTGGGAATAAACATCAATTTCTTTTTTAATTGATATATACTATCTATTTTTTCTCCACCCTCTTCAATTCTACTTTTTGCTTGTTTCATATACTTGAATATTAGTGAAGCATTGATTCTTTGTTTATAAGACAAGTAGGAATTTCTTGAACTCATTGCAAGTCCGATTTCTTCCCTAATAATTTCCCCCGAAATAATTTTTATTGGTAAATTTAAATCCTTTGTCATTTCTCTAATTATTAATAATTGTTGATAATCCTTTTCCCCGAAAAAAGCATAATCGGGATTTGTAATATCAAACAATTTTGATACAATAGTAGTAACACCCTTAAAATGTCCAGGGCGGCTAACTCCGCATAATGCATTTGTTAAACTACTTGCCTTTACTTCTTTAAATGGATATTTAGACATAGTGTTTGTATTGGGAAGAAACAACAGATCTACTCCTGCATCACTTAATTTTTCAATATCCTCTTTTGTTGTTACAGGATAATTAGCAAAATCCTCATTTTCAGAAAATTGAAGAGGATTAATGAAAATTGATACAATCGTATAATCACATTCCCTAATTGATTTCTCTACCAGTGAAATATGTCCCCTATGAAGATTGCCCATAGTAGGTATAAAGCCAATGGTTTTACCCTCTGCCTTTTCATTGTCAATGATTTTTTTTATATTAGATGGCTTTTTGATTATTTTCATTAATCACCAATAGAAATGGGTTTTAGAAATTTGAGTCCATTAAATGGTTTTTCAATCTCCTGCAATATCTGAGTTAATGGGCTTTTATCTTCAGTAATATTAACATCATCTACATTCACCATAAGAACAGGTGATTTTCTATAATGCATAAAGAAATTATTATAATTTCTACTCAATTCTTCAATGTATTCTGCAGATATATTTTCTTCAAATGTTCTTCCTCTGTTTTTAATTCTATTCATAATTGTTTCAGTTGATGCTTGAAGATAGATTATCAAATCGGGCTTAGGAACATCTTTTTTGATAAATTTGATAATATGTTCATATAGGATCAATTCATTTTCATCAAGATTAATATTGGCAAAGATTTGATCCTTTTCAAATATATAATCACTAATAACCAAATCAAAGAATAATCTGTTCTGCATCAATTTCTGCATTTGTTTATATCTTGCAAAAAGAAAGAATATCTGTGTTTGAAATGCAAATGCCTCAATATTATCATAAAACTGGCTAAGAAAAGGATTTTCTTCAACTGGCTCAAGAATTAATTCAGCATTATAATACCTAGCAAGTTTTGTAGCTAAGGTAGTTTTTCCCACGCCTATTATCCCTTCTACGGAAATGAAATTGTAAGGTATGGTCAAATTTACTCCTCTTTTATGTTAATTAATACTTTTTCATTCTTTGATGCAATTCATTTTCCTTAATAATTACTATCGGTCTTTTGTTTAATCCCGGAATAATCATATCCGGCTGAATTTCATCAAGCATAAAAAGCCAAAAATACCTCTTTGATAATTCTTTGTGAGGTATTATTAATTCATCATTTTTAAGTATTATATCATTATATATGATTATATCAATATCAATCAATCTTGGTCCCCATTTGAATGTTTTCTCCCTTCCAATCCTGATTTCCACCTCCTTTATATATTTCAGTAATGCCATTGGCTTAAATTCGGATTCAATTTTTATTATTATATTAAGAAAATCATCTTGATTGTGATAACCCAATGGTTCTGTCAAATAGATATTGGATTTAGCAATGATATTTATATCGCTGCTATTAAATTCATTAATTACATTCTGAAATACTTTTTTGCACTTTCCTTTATTACATCCCAATGCAAGAAAAATACCTGTTTTACTCTTCATATTCCACAGTTACAGATTGGCATTTATCTAATGATTGGATTATTTTCTTTGTGAGCAAAATTCTTAATTTCATTATTTCAGGAAATTCATGTTTTAAAGATAAATATAGATATTTAATCAATTCCTCTATGGTATCCCATTTTCTTTCATTAATAATGTTCATACAATATTCATATATAAGTGAATAATCCACAAATATATTTTCTTTAACACTATATTTAATACACAATGAAATCTTATTCTTCTCTTCCTTTTCTTTTTCCAAAATACCCAAAAATATTTCTGTCTCAATTTTTATAGTGAAATCAAGCATTTTTACTCTCAATAATGCCTACAGGCATTATCATTTCTTCCATAGATAAACCACCATGCTGAAAAGTATTATAATATTTTTTCTTGTATTGATTAAACTTTGTTGAATATACCAGATACCCATTTCCAGTTGATATATACCATTTATCCGTCTTTTTAGGAATAGGTAAACCAAATGATTCAGGATCATCAATAGTTAAAACCGTTTTATCATCAACCTTTATTGATGAACCAAATTTATATTTCAAATTAACAGATACATCCCTTCCTGTTTCAATGCGTTGTGGTTTTGTTGAGATAATTGAACCATGATCAGAGGAAATGACAATACTGTATCCTGCATTCACTGCCTTCTTTAGAAAATCAAGTATTCCACTTGTTCTGAACCATGTTGAAATAAAAGCCAAAAGACTATTTTCATCGGGGAGTAGATCCTTAAGAATATCACTTTCAGATCTGAAATGAGTGAAAACATCCATAATATTTATTACCAATGCATTGAAATCATAATTATCAATATTAGTAAAATTATTAAAATATCTGGAAAGATTTTCATTAGTAGAAATTTTTGAATATGAAACTTTTTTATTACTGCATGATAATTTTATTTTTCTTTTTAAAAAAAATTCTTCATGTTGATTTTGACTTTCTTTATTAAAAAAACTCCATCTATCTGGAAAGATCTTGAACATTTGTTGAGGCAATAAACCACTAAATATAGAATTTCTTGAATATGGAGTTGCTGTTGGCAGTATTGAATAATAATAGGTGAGTTTTGTTTTGAAATAATCCTGTAAAAATGTTTCCATTAATAGATAATGGTCATATCTCATACAATCAATAAGAATAAAAATAATTTTCTTTCCATTATTCAATTTGGGAATTATAAAATTATCAAGGAATGTATGTGACATAATTGGTGTTTCAATGTCTTTTAACCATGAAGAATAATTCTTTTTTACAAATCCTGAAAAATCAATATTTAACTGTTCTTTCTGAGCATTATGCATATCAAGGATATCATTTTCAAGGTTTCTATTGATCAAAAGATTCCAAAGATTAAAAATATGCTGAATATGGGCATATGTTTCAAATGATTCATTCTCTCCAAGAATATCATTGATCTTTCCTATTGCCTGCGAATAATTCTTTCCTACACTTTCTCTGATTTTTTCCTTTTTGTGTAAAAGTTTTTTTAGTGTTGTCTGAAGCTGTTTTGGATTCACAGGTTTTATTAAATAATCATCTGCCATTCCACTTAAAGCGGAATCAATAATATCATCATCCTCTGCTTTTGTTATCATTACAATAGGAATATTATATGAAATTTCCCTTATTCTATTTAATGTCTCTATGCCATCAAGTCCCGGCATATATTGATCAAGGAAAATAATATCATAGTAATTTTCATTTATAAGATGAATAGCATCTTCACCATTTGTAACAGTTTCAATTTCATAATTCTGATTTTCAAGGAAAAAAATCAATGATTTCAAACTATCAATTTCATCATCAATCCATAGGATTCTTGATTTCATTATTTTCTCCTAAAGGTAATGTTAGAATAAAACAAGTTCCCTTATACTGTTCTGTATAATCAAGCTTCAATTTGCCTTTATGAAATTCTTCAATAATTTTCTTAGTTAATGGTAAACCAATTCCCCATCCCCTGTTTTTTGTTGAGAAACCAGCATTAAATATTCTATCAATATGCTTTTTCTCAATACCTTTTCCATTGTCGCTAATATGAATTTCCACATATACATTCTTTCTCTCTGCATTAACCTTTATTTTCCCATCCTTAGTGTTTTTTAATGCATCAATACTATTTTTAATGAGATTTTCAAGTGACCATTTTAGCAATTCTTTATCAACAGGTACATAACATTTATCGCATGAATTATACTCAAATATAATCTTTTTCTTACTAATTGAAGGAACCCTTTTTCTGAAATAATCTATTACCTCATTAATGATTTCATCAATATTTACTAATTCAATTGTTAATGGAGAACCAATCTTATTAAATCTTTTTGAAATTACATTTAATCTCTCTGCATCTTCCTCTAATCCTTTTATTATCCTTTGGTCAACCTTCTCGTTTTTAAGAAGTTCAATCCAGCCAAAAACAGATGATAATGGAGTTCCGATTTGATGTGCGGTTTCTTTAGCCATTCCCCCCCAAATAAAATTCTCATGGCTTTTTCTATACATAACATAACCATAAATTCCTAAAACAAGGAATATTACTGAAACAATAAGTTGGAAAAATGGAGCAAATTGAATGCGTTTGTAAAGAGAGTCCTCTCCGTAATGAACAATTCCCAGTATTTTATTTTGATAACGAATTTCTATTGGTTTATTTTCTCTGTCTAATCTATTAATGATTTTATCCATTTCAATTAGGTCTGCTTCTTTTAAATCAGTAGAAAAACAATCATCCAATCTTCCAATATTTCTCCATGCAACAGGTTTTAAGTCAATATCAGTAACAATGATTGGAAAACTTATTTTTGAAATAACCTCTTCAAATATTATATCATCCGTGTTGCTTTCTTCTGTTAAATTACTGGAAAATCTGGCAAAAATTCGTGTTTGTGATTTTGCATTTTCTTCAAGCTTAAAAATAATATCCTGTACATAAAGAAATGATGCAATGGCAATTATTATCATTGCAAAAAGAAAATATGTTTTCAGAAAAAGTGGGTTTTTTCCTCTCATTTACTTCCTTCTACTCTATTCCTACCCTTCTTCTTTGCTGCATATAAAGCATCATCAACCCATCTTAAAAGGGAATCCATTGTAGAAGCATCCTCTGGATAGGTTACGGTTCCCAAAGAAAGAGTTAATGCAATATCTTTTGTGAATTTAAATGTATTCACACTTTTCATTATTCGTTTTGCAAGTTTAATTGTAAAATTCTTACTTGAGCCAGGTAGAATCACAAAAAACTCATCTCCACCATATCTGGTAACAATATCTCCCTTTCTCACAATAGAACGCAACAATTCTGCAAGTTCCTTTATGATCTTATCTCCTATGATATGTCCATATGTGTCATTAATATCTTTGAAAAAATCAATATCAATCATAATTACTGATAAAGGTATATTCAATTTTTTTGCTCTTACTAATTCTTCTTTTAAACGATTAATGAAATATCTGTAATTGTACATCCCTGTCATTCCATCAGTTACAGCAAGTTTCTCGGTTTCTTCATATTTAAATGTATTATCAATAGCAGTTGATAAATGTGAACACATAATGGATATAATCCTTAAATCATTTTTATCAAGTGAATTCAATCCCTCTTTTTCAACATTAAGAACCCCAATTACATGATTGGAAATCTTCAAAGGAACCGCAATCTCCGAAAGAATTAAATCACTTCTTCCTATGTATCTTGGATCAGCACTTGTATCCTGAACCAAAACCGGTACATTGTTTTCTGCCACCCAGCCAGTTATACCTTCTCCTGCAGATACGGACACCCTGCATTCCTCTAAATATTCATCTCCATACCCTGCAGATGCCCTTATTTCAAGTTCTCCATTTCTATTAAATAACCAGACTGTAACATTTATATAATTAAAATTTGCTCTCATTTCCTTTACAAGGAAATTCAGCATTGAATTAATATCCAAATATGATGTTAAATTTGATGAAATATCATTTATCTTCTCTAAATCGCTTATTAATCCATTCATTTTATTAAATAATCTGGTATTCTCAATTGCAAGAGAGGCGGTCTGAGCAAATGATTCTAATAGATCTATTGCTTCCTTTATACGAATATTATGATCAACAGGTTTATCTACTGTAATTATACCAATGATTTTTTTATCTTTTGAATATAATGGGATCAGCAAAATATCCTCAGGATGCCAATTGGTATAATCATCGGGTTTTTCATATGGAACAACATAAGATAGATCACTTATCTTTTGAATACCTGTTTCTTTATGATTAATATAATATGATTTTGAAATACGGTATTTTTCTACCATTAAATCCTGTATTGTGGAATAAGGCACTAATTGCTTTTTTAATTTTTTAAAAACTTCATTATCAATACCATATTGCGAAGATCTTACAAAAGCATTTTTCTGTTCATTATATAAACTTAAAAGTACAACTTTAAATCCTAAAGAATCACTAATATATTGACTTATGATATCCAGAATTTTCTTTATCTCAAAGGTTGATTGCAGTAATCCTGATAATCTCTGCAGTGTTTGTATCTTATCAGTTAATGTATCCATTCTTCTATCAATATTATTATAAATATCTTCAATTTTTTTCATATAAAATTTTGAGAATAATGAGTCCATTAGATAAATAAATTTAATCATTTCTTCATGTATTGATTTAGGAAATTCAATCATTTTATAATGTGTAAACAGCAATGTTTTCTCATTATCATTTGTATAAACAAAATAATGTTTGTTTTTATTTAGAACAATATTATCACCTAATTTTATATCATAAAGTAATGTATCTATATGCCAGAAATCATTCCCTTGTTTTATTGCATATCTTTTCCAATCAAATTCATTGTCTCCCTTTATTATTTTTATATCAGGATTTTTTGGTGAAATATAATAACGATCTTCACCTTGTTCAAAGTATAGAAAAAAGTCATCAATTTTTCTCTGATAAAATATATCTATAATACCTGAAATCAATTCATCCCTGTTCTTAATTTTTAATAGGTCTAAATACATATTATTTATAAACATAATTTAAT
>JAUVJU010000127.1 GCA_030592285.1 Caldifarciminota bacterium | reverse complement strand
TTTTCTATTTCACCAAGCGGAGTTTCCCACTTGTTTACATTACTTAAACATATACCATTAAAGGCAGTGTAATGAGATGGTCCTATTATCACAATTCTTTTATACTTATTTTTCTTAATTGATAAATAGAAATGAGATGCCGTTAATCCTGAATAAATAATGCCCGCATGAGGTACTATTCCTGTTTTAATATTTAGATTTTGTGAAACATCTACCTCTTCAAATAAATGTTTTATTAAATTCTTTATTGCATTACTATCTGCTGGATAGAATCTACCTGCCTGATATGCTTTTCTGATTTCCATAATTTAGTCCTGTTTTTTATTATAAATATTCTAAATTTTTTTGCTACTTTTTTAATAATTTAAGAATTTCAATTATTTTCTTTTTATTCTCTTTGCTTAATTCCGATAAAGGCATTCTGAGAATTCCCGTATCAAGATTCATTTCCTTCATTGCAAATTTAAGTGGAATAGGATTTGTTTCAATGAACATTGCTTTAATGATCGGATAAAGAAATTTATGCATTTTTTTTGCTTCAGGAATTGCATTTGCAAAATACAATTCAAAGAGTGATTGCATATATGATGGAGCAAGATTGGATGTTGTGGAGATCACACCTGATGCACCAATACTCATTAAAGGCAAAGTTAATGCATCATCTCCCGACATGATAATAAATCCTTTTTTTGCTTTTATCAAAATTTCTGTTGCCTGATCAATAGAGCCTGATGCCTCTTTAATTGCTACAATATTTTTTATCTTTGAAAGTGCCGCTACAGTATCGGGATTAATTGAAACACTTGTTCTTGATGGAACATTGTAAATAATAATATCCATTTTTGTATTATTTGCCACTTGCATAAAATGTTTATAAAGACCTGTTTGATTGGGCTTATTATAGTATGGTGTGATTATAAGAGCATAATCAGCCCCTACACTTTCAGCATATTTTGTTCTTCTAATGGTATTCTTTGTATTATTTGTTCCGGTTCCTGCAACAACATAAACCTTTCCTTTTGCAGCATTAACAGCTGTTTTTATATTCTTTCCCAATTCATCTTCACTTAGAGCCGGTGCTTCTCCTGTTGTTCCGCAGGATAGAATTCCTGAAACTCCTGCATTTATCTGCCTTAATATCTGTTTTTTATACAATGAATAATCAATGGAACCATTTTTCTTAAAAGGTGTGATAAGTGCTGTACAACATCCTTGAAGCATAGTATCCTCCTATTTTACATACAGATCTTCTTTAACAAGACCGGTATTAATTGTTATATCAGTGTAAAAAGTATTCTCTACAATATTACCTTCTTCATAATGTTTGAATCCAATTATTCTTCCATGTTCACCAAAATATATTCTTGCTTCATCAAAATTATATTTCTCAGAAGGAATTTTTGTAATATGTAATTCAGTTGCATTTTCATTTCTATATAAAACATTCTTTATTTCATAATCGGTATTATCTTCATCAATAATATTTCTTAAACGATTGATATAGAAAAACCAATCCGATTCTGCAATAGTGGTGCCTCTGATATTCTGAACAAGAAAATGGGATAAGGATAGAGTTAGTTTTATATGCCTTAAAAATCCACCCCTTCTTCCTGTTACTTTCTTTGATTCACAATTGTAATATGCTTTTGAATCTAATCTGTCCCCTTCTATACTTTCCATATAAATATATTGTGGCTTCACAAATTTATGCAGCCATGTGGTTTCCGAATTTTTCTTTCCCTTAACAATATATGCATGTATATGACATGTATAATCGTTTATTTCATTATGAAAAGCCTTCACTTTTCCGCATATTTCATCTAATGTAGGTTCTTCTAATATTATTTCCTCTGAAAAAATTATTAATGCAAAAAGCGTTAATAAAACAATTAAAAGTTTTTTCATGATTTTTTCTCCTTTTCAATTCTTTTTCGTGTCATTCCTGCGTTGGTAGAAATGCAGTATTTCCTGCCTGCCCTGAGCGTAAGCCGAAGGGTCATTCCGTATGTATGCATATTCCAAATAATTTGAAGAATATGTTTGAATCCAGTATTTCCTGCTCTTTCTTCATCTTTGCATTTCCTTTTCCGTGTCATTCCTGCGTAGGCAGGAATCCAGTATTCTCTTATCATTATGTTCGGCTCGACCTGTCCACCAATTGCTTTATAAATACTTAGTTTACTACTTCACTTAAATATGTCAATAATGATTTATTTTATATTGGGGACATTGCTTGATTCTTTACTTAAATTCCAATAAAAAATTTGGAATATACTGCCAGAGTATTCCTTTATAATCGCTTTGCCAAATAGGATCCATACTCAAAACAATTTTTTCATAATTATCATTGATTTTCAATAAAGATGCATATTCTCGTTCTCTTGCCTTTTCATTTACAAGCGATAGGGTTACCTGAATATAAACCTTCCTTTTTCCCTTTTCTGCAATAAAATCTATTTCATTGTTTTTATATCTCCCTACCCACACCTTGTATTCCATTGTTCTTAAATGTAAATAAACAATATTCTCAAGTAGTCCACTCATTCCTTTTATATGTTTATTACTAAATATATTTGCAAGTCCAATATCTGCAACATAATATTTAGAATTTATTTCCATAACTTTTTTCCCCTCTATATCATATCTATTAGTTTTATGTAATAGATATCCCATTTGGAAATATTTCAAATAATTCAATACTGTGTCTGTGCCTATTTTGATATTTTGTGATTTTAAAAATCTTACAATACTTCTCGCAGAAGTGAAATTACCAATATTATCAATTGCAAAATTGAAAATTCTTTCTAAAAGAACAACATTTTTTATTCTATGTCTCTCAATAATATCCTTTAACACTATTGTATTATATATACTTTCTATATATTGCTTTACACTCTCCTCATCATTTTCAAAATAGTGAATTCCAGGTAATCCTCCATATTTTATAAAATCACTAAACATGCTCTCAACAGAGGCTGTTTTTTTAAATGATAAAAATTCATTAAAACTTAATGCATATATTGGTATTTCAATGTATCTTCCTCCCAATAAAGTAGATAATTCACTTGAAAACATTGCCGATGTTGAGCCAGTAATAATAATGTCAATATTTTTCTTCAATGCAAAAGAGACAATTGCTTTTTCCCAATGTTTAATCCTTTGTATTTCATCAATAAATAAGTATATTTTCCTGTTTCCTTGGTTTTTTATTTGTTCTTTTATGAATTTATTAAGTTCAGTATATGTTGTCATGAAATCAAATTTAATGTCTTCTTTATTTATGTAAATAATTTTAGCATTTTTGTTTCTTTTAACATCCCTTATTATTTGTTTCAAAAGTGTACTCTTCCCTACTCTACGCATACCTATTATTACCTTTATAATTGGCTTATCTAAATATCTTTTTATTCTTTCCAAATAAAGAGTTCTTCTTATTTCCTTCAAAAAACCTCCCGGTTATTTCGTTCTGTATATAGGACAGAATAGCATACTTTTATATATTTGTCAAGTGTGCAGAACGGATTAAATTCTTTATAAAATTTGTTGTTTGGGCTGAAATAATGATTTTTCTTCTCTCCGCATCTTATTTTTTCCGCATTCCGCATTTCTCATCCACTTTTTCTACTTTTTCAAGCACCATCCCCATTTTCCTTCCCTAACCTTCATATTCTTCACCATAATATTTATATCTTTTTCTTATTAAACCATATATATATCTCGGCATTTCCACAATGGAATCATATGAAAAATTAGGATGTTTCGCAAAGGGAGGAAACATTAGTGTTTTTGTGATTCTTATTCCTAGGCTAAAGTATGTTAATGTTTTGTATCCTACATTAACGCTCTCTTTTGAAATTGAAAATACCCCATGATTCTCAATTTCAAGATAATATGTAAAATTAAACATTGTTTTCTTGTTTATTCCTGATGGTAATGTAGTGTATCTATAACAATTTTCTGAGTATGCTTCATACCCGCCATATTTATGGAAATCAATTTTATTATAAGATGTGCTGTCATGCTTTCCAAAAGTGTCCCAACCATCAGAACATGATGCTGTACCTTTAAATCCATTTATGTAAATAATCGGTATATCTGCTGCATAAATAATAAGTATACCAATTATTAATAATATCAGGGAAGTAATTTTTTTCACATTAACTCCTTATAAAATTATAATAAATCAAAATAGAAACTAACTCCAATACCAATCTGCTTATTGCTCCACCCTGTTCTTTCCATATAGGTTATATATGTTTGGAAATCATATGGATATGCGTAATATTCCTGTGTTGCTTTATAATATAGGATTGGCATTATATTAAATCTTTTATATTCAAATTCCTTTGCTATTTTTAATAAAAACTCAGTTCTGTATGAAGAAGGTGTTCCAGAAAACGGATCTCCTGGTATTATAAACTTTTTCAATCCAAAAGTGAGGGCATAATCATTTCTAATCAAACTAATTGATGTATAGCATTGAGCACCAATAGCAATGCCAAATCCAGCATCAAAAGTAATTGAGTTAATTAAATAATTATTTATATCAAACTGCTTTCTTGCATTGATTGATAACATATATGGAAAAACTAATAATGAATGTATACCAAATCCTATATCAAAATTACATGGTAATCCACATCTGAAGAAAAGAGCATCATATATCATTAAACTATTGCTATAGTCCTTCCCAAAACCATAAAAATTTTCTTCATGTATTCCCAATCCTAAATACATTTTCCCTGGTTTTGCAACTTTAGCTGGATAATATTGTAGAGTTAAACAACCATTAATAATCATAGTAGATAAAATTATTATTAAAGTTAAGATTTTTGTTTTTTTCAAATTATATTTTTCCGTATTCATTCTCTTCTCTCTTTCTTATTTTTCTTTACTATTTCTTATTTTTTTCCTCTTGATCATCAACTATTGACTTCTTCTATTTTATTATAATAAATTTCTTCTTTACCAAATTATCTATATTCATTATGAAATACACTCCACTTTGTGATGGTGTGTATATGTTAATACCTTTATTCACTATTATATCATCAACTATCCTACCTGTTATGTCTGTTATATGATATGTCTGTATTGTGTTTGATCTATTTTCTATTGTTATTGTATTGAATATACTTGTTATAATAATATTCTCATTATTGGAATATTGCTTTTTGTTTCTTATTCCTGTCTGCTCTCCAAATATGGATAATCCATATTTATCATAAGTTAAATAGAAATAATCTATTAATGCATTTACATCTCTTGCCCATTCATCTAATTCAATAATTTGTACTGTATCTACTGTAGGGAATGATATTAAATCATATATATATACCCATGGTTGTCCTGTAAGTATATATAGATAATCATCATATATCTCCATTTCATCTGTAAATGGAGTATTCATTACCTTTTCTTTTGTTATATTTGATGGATTTGATACATCAAAATAAAAAAGTGAATCATGATAATTAATTACACTTAAAGTTTGATTTGCTGTTACTGAATAATTCATACCAAGATTTTCAATATACGAATCTCCTGCTATTGGGTTATATGCATCTGATATATTC
>JAUVJU010000103.1 GCA_030592285.1 Caldifarciminota bacterium | reverse complement strand
TCAAATTTTGTTCCCGCTTCAATACCATTATCAGGATCACCTTTTTCCATGTCATAAACATAACCACATACAGTGCATTTGTAATTTTTCATATTATCTCCTTTTTGTATTTTTTCACTTTTCTCTTCTTCAATATATGTAGGTGCGGATTTTGGTGCCTTTCCACCCCTAACTTTATGATAAAAATCATAACTCATTGGATTTTCATCTGAAAGAATCTCTCCATCAACAATCTTTCCAATAAAAATCGTATGTGTAAATACATCTACTTTTTTTATTACTCTAATTATTAGATAACCTGCTGAATAATCACTAATTATTGGTAAGCCTGTTTCTTTATGAATAGTATAATTAGTATCTTCAAATTTATCTATATCCCTTCCACTTTTAAACCCGAATTTACCTATAAAGGGCATTGTTGCCTTTTCGGATAAAATTGATACGGAAAATGCCTCCATTTCTTCAATGCATTCATGTGTTAGATTCTCTTTATTAATAGATATTGCTATTGTCTTGGGATCACTTGTTATTTGAAAAACAGTATTAGCTATCTGACCATTAAGCTTATTATTTTTTTTTGAACTAATAATATATAATCCATAATTAATCTTATGTAATACTTTTGTATTCATTTTGTCTTCCTTTATATCTTTCTATGACATAACCACCAATCATAGCATCCCTCTTTGCCTCTTCTCTCTGCTGCTGTTTTTTCATCAGATGCAGGAGGTACAATAACCTCATCTCCGATTAATTCATTGTTAGGCCAATTAGCAGGAGCTGCTACATGATATTTATCTACCATTTGAAGACCTTTAACAATTCTTATGATTTCATCCATATTTCTACCCAATTCTTGAGGATAGTATAAAATAGTTCGAACAATACCCTCGGGATCAATAATGAATACTGCTCTTACTGTATTATTCCCCTTGCCAGGATGGATCATGCCAAGACGCTCTGCAACCTGTCCTCTATCATCAGCAATTATTGGAAAGGTAATTTCTTTTTTTAGATTTTCCTTTATCCATTCAGTCCATTTGATATGTGAAAACACCTGGTCAATAGAAAGTCCGAGAAGCTCTGTATTCATTTCATTGAACTTATCAATTTTATCCTGGAATGAATAGAATTCTGTTGTACATACAGGCGTGAAATCTCCCGGGTGTGAAAAGAGTACAAGCCATTTACCTTTATAGTCACCTGGTAAATTTTTCTTTCCATGTGTTGTTTGCACTTCCATTTCTGGGATCTTTTCTCCGATTAACGGTATTCTGTATTCCATTTATGCCTCCTGTTATTATTAATATTTAAATTAGTTTTATCAAGATTTTTTACTCTTGCATTTATTGCATATACCTCGTAAAATCACATCATACTGTTCAACCTTGTGTCCATTGATTTCATCATTTATATTAATTTTAGGGAGTTTTAAATCATAAATAATCCTGCATTCCCTACAAATAAAATGTGAATGGCTTGTAAGCCTAAGATCATAATGTTTCTCATCCTCATCTGTTGGCACTGTAAATACCAAATTATGTTTTCTAAAAAGATTTAAACTATTATATACACTTGTTTTGGATAATGTAGGAATTTTCCTTCTGATATCCTGATAAATCATATTCACTGTTGGATGATTTCTATTTAGGAGTAAATAGCGTAGTATTGCTACTCTCTGCATTGTAGGTGAAAGTCCCACCTCTTTAAGTAGTATGACAGGGTCAAGATTTCTGGTTTTTTCTTTCATTTAAATATTTCTCCTGTTTCTTTTTGCATTCATTCCTTTTTTGTAATGATTATAATATAGTTATAATCACAATTTTGTCAAGGTGCAATTATTCTATATTCTTGCCGTAGCATGATATACTTCTATTAGTTACTTCAAGCATAAAAATAAAGTCCTATTTTTTATTATATGGCACCAATACATTATTAAACATAGGATAATGTTTTTTATTTAATGTGGCAAGGTCGCATTCCATTATATCAACAGTTGCTGCAATTACTGCATCAGCTAAACCAATATTATGACTCTTTTTGAAATCACGATAATATAACCCGCCACTTTTCGCTATTTCAATTGACACAGGAATTATTTGAAATGCTTTGAGAAATAATTCAAGAATTGATTCTTCTTTTCCTTTTTTCACCCCACTATAGAGTTCCGCTGCATTTATTGATGATATTAATAAAGGTCCTTTTATTTTTTCCAAAAAAACAACTGATTGTTTCTCTCCCTTAAGATAATCAATTAATATATCTGTATCAATAAGTATTGCCTTATTCATTTGATTTTACTCCTATCCCAACTTTTTCTTAATTCTTTTGATAGAGAACCATCTTTTCTTCCCTTCCACATTCCTTTTGCCCGTCTCAGTAAATCAATGCGTTCATGTGTTTGAAACTCATCAATAAATCTATCAATTGCCTGTCTAATCAGTTCACTCTGCTTTTTCCCTGTTTCAATTGAAATGATTTCAATAATCTTTTTCTCTGTTTCAGTAAGATATACCTGTGTTCTAATCATTGCAAACCTCCTGTAATGTATAATACTAATGTATATGTTTTTGGAGATATGTCAAGACCAAATATTCAGAATATCAAATCTTGCCGGTTTCTATTGACAATAATATATATAATTCATAGAATATCTATTATATGTTTATAGTTAATCCTGATATAATGAGTAAAATAGATAAGCAGACAACCAAGAAATATGGTATTGATTCACTTATGCTTATGGAGAATGCCGGAGTTAGTGTTGCTAATCACATAATAGAAAATTATCCATTTAGAAATATTCTTGTTCTATGCGGACCAGGGAATAATGGCGGAGATGGTTTTGTTGTGGCAAGACATCTTTTTAATAAGAATTATAATGTCAAAATTGGTATTCTTGCAAAAAATGGAAAGTATAAGGGTGATGCTTTAAAGAATTTTAATATTATTAAAAAAATGAAGATCCCTTATTTTAATGCATTTGATCAAATAGGAATATTAAGAAGATCATTAAAGGAATCAGATATTATAATTGATGCAATATTCGCTACCGGATTTAGTGGACAGTTTAGGGACTCATATATCCCAATATTCAAAATGCTGAAAAAACGGAAAAAACCTATAATTAGTGTTGATATCCCTTCAGGTATAAATGGATTAACAGGAGAAGTTAGTAAATATGCCATTACTGCAGAAACCACAATTGCATTTGCAGCAATAAAGACCGGAACCCTATGGAATGAGGCACTTATTAATGCAGGCAATTTATTTGTATCGGACATTTCAGTTCCCAATGATCTGATCTCCACATATAAACATTCATATCTTTTAGATAGAGATACTGTTAATCTACTTAAAAATGACAGTCATTTCTCATCTAAACCATATTCACATAAAATGCAGAAAGGCAAGATCCTTATAATAGGCGGTAATGAAGGTATGCAGGGAGCCCCTCAAATGAGTGCAGTTTCAGCATTAAAGACATCAAGCGGTATTTCTTATGTTTATCTTCTAAAAAAAGGCGGAAAAAGATTTTATCCTGAAACGGTCTTTATTAATGATTATAAGAAAATGATGAAAAAATGTAATGCCATTGTTATTGGTCCAGGTCTTGGTATAGATGAAAAAGCAAAAGAAATACTTTTAAATGTATTATTAAATAATAGTAATGTAATTATTGATGCAGATGCTATTAATATTCTTTCAAAAATGTCAAAAACTGTTGTAAAGAAATTGATCAAGGGAAAGATACTCACTCCTCATCCTGAGGAATTCAAACGGATCTCAGGTTTTTCTTTTTCAAATATACAGGAAAAGATTGAGAAAGCAGAAATGTTTGCAAAGAAAAACCAGGTACTGCTTGTATTAAAATCACCTCCAACAATTATTACTGATGGTAAATCAACCTTTGTTTTTCCATTTATGTCTGACAAACTTGCAACTGCCGGTTCAGGAGATATACTTGCAGGTATTATGGGGGGATTACTATCATCCGGCATTGATATGTTTCAATCTGCTTTAATATCGGTGTATATACATTTTCTTTCCGCAGTAAAAACAAAAGGCATGTCTATTTCGGCAAATGAAATAATTAAAAACCTGCCTATAACTTGTAAAGAAATCTTTCAATGAAAAAAATATTATTATTAGTAATCATACTTTCTTTTATATGCATTTCTGCAAATATATATTACCCCAATGATTGGACAGTATATTCATATACATTGATCATTAATGATATTGATGGCGATCTGAATTATGTATATGCAGCAGCAAATACTGGCTTACTGGCAATTGATAAATTCACAAATGTTATTACTCCCATTATGACATTTAGAAATAATTTTCATGATTTTCCTATTGAAAAACTTGTGGTAGATCCATATAATCAATTCAATATATATTTTTCTGCAAGGGATTATATCTATCATTACAATTGGTTTACGGATGAACTTATTCGTTCAAAGGTAAATAATATCAATGCAAGACATGTTAATAGAATGGGTGTTAACAATAAATATCTATTTATTGAGATCAATGATAAAATCTATAAATGCCTTAAGATCGATTTTGGAAATAATACATGGGAAAAGGAATTTGACACAACGCTTGTTAAATGGAAAAAGGATAATACCAATTTTGATACATATAATTATATATTACCATTTTATAGAGCTTTCAATAACAAGAATTGTGATTTTACCTGTTTTTATGAGGATTTTGGACATCTGTGGGTTGGAACAAATGGAGCCGGCATTTATAAGATCAATCTAAATTCATTAGAAGAAGAGCAGGCAATTATTGGTGTAGGAGGCATTGATAATAGAGCAATTTCATTAGATTCAACAGGCAATATATGGATAGCAGGATTGAGAAGTCAGTATATTACATGCTATAATGTGGAATCATCACAATTTGAATATTTCCCTACAGATAAATATATTCATATTACTGATAATAATATTGCCTGCATATCCAGTTCAAAGGATTATATACTATTTGGAACAAATAGGGGACAGGCATTTTTCTATTCATTAAAGGATAAGAGATTTAGGGAAATTAATAATGAAATTGGTTCAATAGTATATAGGGCATATCCATTGGATAAAAATCGTTTTCTTGTTTCAAATAATTTTGGCTATGCAATTATTGATGTAAAAGCAAAATCATTTACTCAGAAAAATGAATGGCATATGCCGTCAATTATTGATATTGAAGTATTTAATGATAGCATATTTTTGGTCTCAGACAATACCCTTTATAGCGGTAGTAAAAAGGATTTAATTCTCAGTAAATGTGAATTTGATTTTCCAACATTCAATGTATTTCAATATGGCAGATATAAGGAAATGGAGATTTTGCAGGATAATGCATATATTCATATTAGGAAAAATGGTATTTGGGAATCATTTCCTGTAATGGGCTTTTTTGGCGACATATATAGTATGACTTATGATGATAAGAATATCTGGATATCCGGACAGGATGGTATAGGAAGATTTAAGATGAAGAACAGTATATGGGAAATATTTAATAGATACAATTCTCCAATGCCAAAAACATTTACCTTTAATGTTATTTCTCATAATGGATATCTATATGGCAGTACAAATAATGGGTTTTTTAAATTTTTCTATTCAAATCCTATGTTCAATGAATAAAATCAAAATTTTCTTTTTCCTTATATTACTTATTCCAACAATATCTTATTCATCATATATTTCCGGTATATATATAAATAAATATATGGCATCATCGGACAAATTCTATGCTTTGGTTGATAAAGCAATTGAACATAATATGAATGCAATTGTTATAGACATTAAATATGATAGAGGTGAAACAGCAGTTAAAGTTGATAATATATATTCAGGCATTGGAGCATATAGTCCAATTTTTGAACTTGAAAAGAAGCTTGCATATCTTAAAGAACATAATATAAAAGCAATTGCACGAATTGTTTGCTTTAAGGATAATTATCTTGGCAAATTCAATAATTATAAATATGCAATGAGATATCCTGATAATGATGTATTCCGTGATTTATCATATTCAATATGGGTATCTCCTTATAGTTCATTTGTAAGAAATTATTTAATTAATATTGCAGTGAAAACAGCTGAAATTGGTTTTGATGAGATCCAATTTGATTATATCCGTTTCCCCAGCGATTTCCCAGACAGTAGTAAACCAAAATGGGTAAACTGCCCTGAATATGATGGTACAAGCAAATTTTTAATTATTGAGAGTTTTCTAAAACAGGCATATCAGAAACTCAAACCATTAGGGGTTAAAATTAGTGCCGATGTATTTGGTTATACTGTTTGGCTTGATTCAATAGGCATAATTGGACAAAACATTGAACCAATGGCTCAATATACGGATATTATTTATCCTATGGTGTATCCATCCCATTTTGGAAAAATCTTTCTAAACAATAGTACAAAAGAGAGCAGAACCTATGATATTATTTATGGTTCAGGGATAAATGGAAAGATGAAACTAAGTAATCTAAATACTGATATAATCCTTTTTTTACAGGACTTTGACTGGAGAGCATCAACAATGGGTAATGATTATATAAACAATCAGATACAGGCAGCCAATGATTCTCATGTTAAGGGATATATATTGTGGAATCCATTATCACAATATAATTATTTTGATCTTGATGAAAAAGTAATGGGAAATAAAGATGACTCAATCATTTATCCTGATAAATTTTATCCTACCGTGAGGCAATAATGAAAAATATCATTCATAGTATTTTGGGATTATGTAAAGAAAAAGCATTTTATTATACATTGCTATCTACTTTTATAATACTGTTTTTAATGTATCATAATAACTTTTTCAGACCATATAATTTTTGGCTTATGTATTCTTTTATGTCAATGTTTCTTCTCCCCGTGTATTTCTACATTTTTATGGAGAATAAGGGTAAGGTAAAATGGTTTGCATTTACAGTTTTTATTATACTCATTATATTTACTCCTCTTATAATGTATATTAAGCCGTTC
>JAUVJU010000193.1 GCA_030592285.1 Caldifarciminota bacterium | reverse complement strand
TGAAATCTTTATATGTTAATGTTAAATTTACTAAAATATGTCCCTCTAAAAATGCCCGAACAATATATGGTATATTATGAACTTCTCCTGAAACTAAATTGAATGAAGCATTTACTCCACTAAATAATAATGAATTAATATCACCTATTATATTAGTTGTTACATATATATTTTTAATATCTTTCTTAAGAAAGGTACCATCAATTTTAATGTTTCCCTCTAAATAACAATCTCCGGGTAATTCAAAGAGTTTACTAATAGGTTCTAATTTAATAAATATATGCGGATCTTCTGTTTTAAATTTGAATTCATAATCTCCACCTGCTTTACCATCTCCATCCCCATCCAATTTTATGCCAAATGTATCCTTTGCTGCATCTGTAATTATAACTGTATATTCCTGACAATAATCAAGTGTGTCATAATCAAGAGTTAGATAAAGCTTTTTGCTGTTTTCCCAATATGTAGAACAATTTACAGGAGGATCAATCGTTAATGCACTTTCTGTAGCTATTGTATCCATTGGCTTTGAAAATTTAATTGTAATTGGATTTATATCAACAGGGACATCCTCCTCTCCTTTTTGAGGTGAGGTTGAAATCACTCTCGGAGGAGTTGAATCTTTATTAATTGTAAATTGCCAATTGTATTTATCAATAAACCCATTCCCTGCAACATCATTCCTTGCTATTATTTTAACATTAACTTCACCTTTTAATGAATCAAAAAATGTACTATCATATGATACGAACAATACAGATGTATCACTTACGATTTTAACTTTTGTATTATTTTCTATTTGCCCATTTATTGTCATACTCACATTACTTGTTGTAAAATTCCCTTTGCCATATATCATAACTGAAATGGAATCCAGTTTCATACTACTATCAACAACAGCCCCATCTACAGGTCTTTCATAATCAAATTGTGGGAATGGAGAATGAGCAATGTATTCTGAAATATTCTTGCTAAAATTGTGTTGAACTCCTGGATAATGATTTGGATCATTGTATTTTGATGTTGATTCATATACAGAAACACTTACATCAGATAACATCTGATGTTCCCCTGGTTTATTTAACCAATCTCCTCTTCTTAAATTTGATATCTCAATTCCAATAGAGTTGTCTAATAACTGCTCCCATGTTGTATAAGAACTAAATCCCCAACATCTTAATACAAACCCGGCACAATCTATTCCTGCTATATGATTTCTACACCATCCATATATTTTCGTTCCTTGTCCTCCAGCAGGGATAAATTCATTTTCTACTCTGTTTCTAAAATCCTCGGGGGTGTCAAATCCACTCCAGCAATATGCCAATCTATAGTAAGGTGGCACAATTCCAAGTGAATCATTCCCACCCCATAATGTTGTATACCAGCTATGCCATGTAGGACTTACTGCCGCAGTGCTATCTATTAATGGAGTCCAATCCCCTATATCAACATATTGAGATGCAGTCGCTATTACATCATCCCTGGATAATATTACTCCTTTCAATAGTAATGGAAAGAAAATACAAAATAAAATAACAAATCTAATTATTTTTCTTTTCATTTCTCCCCTCTTATTTCTGTAATTCCCACTTTATTAATTGTATTTTCCCCGGGATAAATTTCTGTTTCCAGTCTTTAATAAACACTTTGCCTGAAGGATATAAGAAATATATGTCACCGTTAGGTGTAATGTGAATTATTGTTCCTTCACTTGCGAGATAATCTTTTAGAGGATATCCTATATATGCTAATAATTTATTATCTTTTGAGAATTTATATAAACATATATAATCAGAACCTATAGTAGATCTTATTCTTGTTATATAAGCTTCATAATATTTATTTTTCAAAGAATCCAATCCAAGATAACTAATAAAATAATTTGTCCCTAATTTTCTTGGATAATTTTTCTCAATCATATTTACTACTGAATCTTCTTTTCTCTCTTTAAGACTCTTAAATTCACCTGTTTCCCCTATCTTATATTTTTCATTTGTATCATAGAATATCATATTAGTTAATTCTTTATGATATTTTATAGAATTATAATTTACTTTCTCTATTATTTCCCCAGTAATTACATTAAATGATATAATGGAATACTTTTTATAATAATATAAATTCGTATATAAAATATTATCTTGAATTGCTACTAAATTCCCCCCTATTGCCCATTTTACAGTTTTAGTTTGATAATCTGTATAATTATAATAATTGAAATATCTTTCCAATTCTCCTTTATCATTGTACTTTGCAATTCTTGCATTCCCTTGATCTACAATATAAACATTATTTTCTTTGTCTATAATAATTGGTTCTGGACCATACACTGGAGATTCCCCTGCTAATTCGAATTCACCTTCCCCATCTCCCCATTTCGCTTTTAATATTACCTTTTTAATATATTTTTCAGATAAAGTATCTGGATTTGGTTCTTTTATCGCTACTATTGCCTTTACTTTCCCCTCTAATTCCTTTATTTTCCTTATATTGTATCTCTCATAGGCATTTAATTGTACATCTTCTGATATGGGTTTATACCATGGCATTTGATTAAAAAATGCTTTCAAATCTTCATCTTGAAATATATATCCGTTCCTTGCATACATCTCATTTCTTAATAAACTAAGGTACCTAAACTCTACATCACTATCAAGTTTACCTATTAAAATTAATTTTGATATACTTTCTTGTTCATTGCTTCCATAACCCATAAATTCGGATTCTTTTAAATCAGTTAACACATAAGGAGGAATCCACTTCCTTGCAAATTCATACATTGTACAATTTCCTTTGTATTCCCTATTACTAAAATAATT
>JAUVJU010000066.1 GCA_030592285.1 Caldifarciminota bacterium | reverse complement strand
TTCCATTCTTTATTTGCCATCCTACTTCACATCCAAATTGGAAATTAAGACGCATTTGATCAATAGACCATGATTTATTCACCTGCATAAATATACCGTTTTTTGTATCCTTTATTAATTCATCAAATTCCCATTTTCCTGGCATAAGGGATAAATTGGGAATTCGTATAATAGGTATGCTGCTAAATCCATCAGCCCTATTCCCACCTTTGGATCTTTTATCACCAATAGTATGTGCAAGCTCTCTATTTGTTGAATATCCTGATAATATACCATTTTTCACAATATTCCATCTCTGTGCTTTTACTCCATCATCATCATAACCCTGTGTTGCCAAACCCTTTGATACGGTATTATCAGCAACAAGATCGACAATCTTGGAACCATATTTGAATTTATTATATTTCTCTTTTGTTGCAAATGATCTTCCTGCATAATTTGCCTCAAAACCCAATACCCTATCAAGTTCTGTTGCATGTCCAACTGATTCATGTATTTGGAGAACAAGCTGTGAACCATCTAATATCAAGTCCGTTTTCATATTTGGACATTCTTTTGCCTTTAATAATTGAATTGCTTCATCCCTGATTCTCTCAGCATTTTCCAAGAGTCCCATTGTTTCAATAACTTCATATCCACCACTATAGTATTGTCCTCCAAAGGATGCAGGGAAAGAGCGTTTCTGCATATCATTATTTCCAACTGCAAAAACAGAATATCCGGCACCACTTCTTATTATGTCTTGAAGTATTTCGCTTCCTTCGGAATTAGTAAACCATTTTCTAATATTATCAAAAGACATTGATACTTCTGCTACTTTAATCTCTTTCTTTTTTCTTAAAATCTCTTCAATTTTACTCATGAATTCAAGCTTCTTTTCAAGTGGAATTAGAAAAGGATTTTTTAGGATCGGAGTAAACCAATGATCTTGATATGGTGGTTCTTTTGCCCATTTTACTGGTTTATCCTGAACAATCTTGCTTGCCTTTGCAATATTAACTGCTTCAATTGCAACTCTTTTTATTTCTTTTGAATTTACTTTGTCAGAAGAAGCGAATCCCCATGCTCCTTTATATATAACTCTAATTCCAAAACCAAGCTTATCGGATACATCTGCTGTGAATTCACCATTTCTTATTAATAAATTCTCACTTTTCATATTCATAATTCTTATATCTGCATAATCAGCACCAAGTGATGTTGCTGTATCAATTGCATTTTTTGCAAATTTCCACATAATGCCTCCTAAAATTCGGTTAAACTTGTAAAATTAAAATTCCTTATTTTCATTGCCGGCACATTAAACCCACCCCAGAAACCGCCACTCTGTACAAAACTTTTATCTCCAATCATTTCAACATTATTTAATGCTTCAATTATGGAGTCCGTAAATCTGAAATTCTTTACTCCATGCTTGACTTTACCATTTTCAATAAGAAATGTACCATTTCTGGTCATACCGGTTATTAATGTATTCATTGGATTTAATATATTAACATAATGTAAGCGGGTTACAAGGATTCCCTTTTTTGTTGATTCAATCATTTTATTAATATTATCATTCCCTTTATGAATATGTAAATTAAGCGGAATAGGTCCAAAAGATTCATCTGCTCCCAGTGAATGTCCGGTATTTTTCATATTCAATTTTTTTGCCGTTTTTCTGTTAGTTACCATACCTACGGCTTTTCCTCTATCAATAAGAGTAACTGCCTTTCTTGGATAGCCCTCAAAATCAAATGGAATTCCTGATCCATTTTTAAGATAAGGATCATCTGATAAAGTGATCTTTTTGTTACAAATCTGTGTATTCAATTTGCCTGTTAAAAAACTGCGACCCTCTATATATGCACCTGTATTAAAAGTGCTGTATGCAAGAAAAGAGATTAGGTCAGCAACTGCCGCTGGTTCAAGTATTACTGTATATTTGCCTGGTTTAATTACTTTTGGATTTTTTCCAATCAATGCTTTGTTTATTGCTATTTCCGTTAATTTCTTAATATTCAGATTTGAAAAATCAGCATCAATTCTTTCTGCCCAGCCAGATGAGTTCTTTCCCATTACAGATATTGAGAATTCTCCTACTGTTGCTTTATGATAAGCATATGTTCCTTTATTGGTTGCAAAAACAACAAAGTTTTTTGCATTTGATAGTACGCCTGCTCCCTTTAATTTGTTCTTTTTACATAATGTAATAGCTGATTTAATAAGATTTGCTTTTTTCAAAGGGGTAATATTTTCAGTGTTTTTATATGAATTTATTACTTTTTTGTACTCATACTTTTTCCCATTTACACCCAATGTTTTACCTCTTTTACTGTTGTCCGCAATTTTCATTGCTGTTTTAAGACATTCATCAATATTATCTTCTTCCATTGATGAACTATCAATTTTTCCTATTTTTCCATTTTTCTTTAGTCTGATACTAAATGGAAATTCTGTTTTTTTCACATTTTGAGTTATTTCATTTTCAGAGAATCTTGTTAAGGCACTTTTTTCACCTGTTATCATAATAGATGTTTCATCTGCTTTACTCTTTCTAAATACTTGTTCAATGAATTTTTCAATGTTCTTTTTCTCATTCATAATTTACCTCGTTTTTCTTCAATAATTGTTAATAACAATGCATCGGATTTTATTATTTTTATATTTTCATTTTCATTAAGTTTGAAAAAATCTCCTTTACTAAATCTTATTATCTGTTCATCTATGCTAATCTCAATAAAACCCTCAAGTACTATTGCAATTTTTTGCTTGAAAAAATACTCCTCTGAATACTCACCTCTGCATTTGCATAAATACAAATTTGCATATTTGCCAGTGTCAAGCTGTAATTTCTCATTTGGTTTTAATTGATCATTAATTTCATATAAATTAATTTTCTCCACGCACTCTCCTTATATTCAATTTACCTTTTCTAATAATCTCTATCTTGCTATTTTTAATTTCAATAATGGTTGATGGTGATTTCTTAGTTGTTATATTATTATATATTAATATATTGGGAAAATGACTTTCAATCTCTTTTCTGCTTGTTACTATTGCATTTTTAGACAAATTTAAACTTGTTGCTGCTAATGGTTTTTGAATATATTCAATTAAATCCCTTAATGATCTTCTTCCGGGAATGCGAATTGCAATTTTATTGTTCTTCGTTAATAATCCATTCAATTTTCTTTTTGAACAAATAATTAAAGTAAGGGCACCCGGCATATATTTCTCAATTATTTCCTTTTCTCTTTCATTTAAAAAAGTGTAATCTTCTATCATTTTTAAATTACTAAATAGTAAGGCAAGCGGCTTTTTTTTATCTCTCTTCTTTAATGCAAATATTTTCTTAATTCCTTTAATATCATCATGCATACATCCAATACCATTAATAGTATCGGTTCCGAAAATAATTGGATTATGCTTTTTTAATTCTCTAATTGCACTTTTAATTTTTTTTCCATTCATTACGCATTTCTCTAATTTTTTCTCTCATTAATTCATTGTCCACTGCCGCTATTTCTGCAGCAAAGACAGCGGCGTTTTTTGCTCCTGCTTTTCCTACTGTAAAGACAGCAACAGGAATTCCAGATGGCATCATCACAGAGGCATACAAAGAATCAATGCCATTTAATGGTGATGATTCAATCGGTACTGCTAAAACCGGTAAAATTGTGTATGAAGCAATAACTCCTGCAAGGTGGGCAGCATATCCTGCTCCGGCAATAATAGCAAAATAACCATTTTTAGCAGCATTTACAGCAAAATCCCGAACTTTTTCAGGTGTTCTATGAGCAGACATAATAAATTTATCATAATTTATCTCAAATTTTTCCAATGTTTCAAAGCATGGATTCATTGTATTTTCATCTGATTTTGATCCCATTACAACAGCTATCTTCATTATACCTCCTATAATGAATTAATATAATCAATAAGAAAAGATCTGTGATTTTCATTGCTCATTAAAAAACTATCAGGTATATCAGTTATCTCTTGTAGTATTCCATATACATAATCATAATCACCATTTTTATAGATTGATATTAATCCCATTTTATTCATATCATTGCCCTGTATCAAGGAATCAATAATATATTGATTGGTAATATATCCATATTCACTTATAAATATCCGATACACTGTATCTGCTTTTATGCTGCTGTAAGAATGATAATAGGTTAATGCTGAAAATAATGTGTATATTGTATCATTATCTGTTTGTCTACATTCATTAATATATATTAATGAAGAGTCCGGCATATCCATAAGAAAATATGTATATGCTAAACCGGAAATATGTTTAACATCTTCAGGAGAATAGGCATAATCCCTTAAAAATTCTTTGTGAGCAGCATTTACATCATTGTTCTTCAAATAATGCCATCCATCCTTTTCTATTGAGAAAAATGAACATGCTGTTAATATTAATAAAAATATAATTAAAATGATTTTATTATTTTCCATATACTGCTTTTACCCTTTATAAAATATATACCTGCTTTTATTGAAGAAAAATCAATGATTTTTCCATTTGTCTGCTTTACTACTCTACCTGTATAATCATATATTGAATATTCACCATATTCCCTTTTCAATATATTACTTGTTAAAAAAATCGTTCTCTTATTACTTGTGGTAGAATATATCGGATAATATTTACTTGCATTGTATTTAATATAATAGTAACCTGATTTGTTTGCAGTAAAAGATATTTTATTAGAATACCTATTTATATCAATTTTAATATTATTATGAATCACTGAGTAGGATGAAGGATTATTTTCTACAAGTATCTCAATATTTACAGGTGATTTATTATCCATATCAATATGCATTGATTTGTTACTTATCAAGGTTACCATTCCACTGCTGTTTCCTGAAAAACCAATTTTGGTTTTTCCATTAAAGATATAACTTGTTGTATCAAGTGGTGATTTCAATACAATTTCCCTGCTCATTGAGTCATTATCACCATTATCATTTACATATATATTCAATATATAAATTCCGGTATTCTTACCCTGAATTGTTGTATAATAAATATTATCAGTATTATTCAAATTAGTTTTTTCAGTATGTTCTTTCCAGTTAATTGTTGCAGAATCCACTATTACTCCTGATTTTAAGGGTCGCATAAAAACATCAACACTATTTTGAACATGGTCATAATCAATGATCTTTACGGAAACAGGAAGAGAGAAAATATAATCAGGCAAAGGATATCCCCATCCATATTCATCATCAAACCCACTATCACCAAGATCAATGCAATTCTCTATAAGAATGTTATTGATTTCATTAATATTATTATAGCCAATTGAATATAGAAGTCCCACTATTGCAGTTAAATGCGGTGCAGCAAATGAAGTGCCTTCACCATAGAATAAATTAAATGCTGCAACATTGATGTTTTCTTCATAATAATCAAATGAAGGTACAATAATTCCCCCATCATTTGTTCCATTAATATCCTGATACACAAGTCCGCCCGGAGCCATAAAATCAAGATTGTCGCCATACTGTGAATATGGAGCTCTTTCCTTATAATAATCAACTGCACCAACAGCAATTGCCTCAGGAAATGCTGATGGATAGGATAATTCATTTACTCCCTCATTACCTGTAGCACATATAACAGCAACATTATTTGCTACTGCATCAAGTATAGCAATGTGAAGTGGATGCCAGCCAATTGAATCACCCGGAGCACCTGCAAGAGAAAGATTTAAGACGCGGCATCCATTATCAATTCCATATTCTATGCCTGCTACTATATCAGACATGCTGCCTTCTCCATTTTCATCAAGAACCCTCAAAGGCATAATGCTTGCATCATAAATAATACCTGATAGATCAGTACTGTTATTAATGCTTGAAGCAATAATTGCACAGCAGGAAGTGCCATGTCCATTCATATCGTTGGGATGTTCGTCATTTGATATGAAATCATATCCCTGAACAAAATTTATATTTTCAAAATCATTATATATATGATAATTCCCTGTTGATGAATATACTTTATCTACTTCTGATGCCGGTATTGTATAATTTTCAAATGCAATACCTGTATCTAAAATACCAATAATAATTCCTTTGCTTCCCGTTATACCTCTATCTAATATTAATGATAGATTATAGTGGTCTGTAAGCAGATTCCACTGAAATGAAAAATACTCATCATTTGGTGCATAAATAGCCCTTAGTTTTTTATCCTTATAAATACCAATTGCATCAGGATACATATTTTTAATTTCATTATATTCACCCTCAACAACAATCATATTATAACGAACAAATACTCTTTTTGCATTTTTATAATTAATTTCTTCAACAAAATGATTGAATTCCAATATATATGTTTCAGCAAATAGTATTATTGGTATAAATATAATTAATATAATAAATAATTTTTTCATTTTAAAAGAATAGCATAGTAATTACTATTTTGCAATATAATAATTATATTTTTATTTTTTATGGATGTTTTATTCTTTCTTCTCTGCTCCTGTATTTCGTTCTGACTATTTTTTACTTCAATAAAATATGGTCTTGACTATTTTTCATTGTGCATTGAAATAGTCATCTGTTTAAATGAAGAATAAACCCAAATTATTAGTAGATGCAAAATTTAATGATACAAGTTTATCACCATCAATATTTAAATTTCAGAATATATTAAAGATTCCTGCAATTCAATTAGTAAATAAAAATGGTATATACAAAATTAAAAAGGGTAATTCAAATAATATTTTAACAATTACTGCCCACAAATAGCTATCTTCTCTTCCGTAATAAGTAGTGTTTTTATTTGTACTAATACTTTAAAAAGTTAGAACAAAATATTATTCGCTATTTAATATTTGAAGTTTATTATAAAGCAATTTTACTAAATAATATTGTTTATGATTTTTTGAGAATTTTCTATTACGAATTTACAATAATTTCAATAAACTTTTCTATTGTATTCACATTTTTTAGATCATTAATGATTTTTTGAGTTTTTTTATTGTGCTTTTTATAATAGCCCTTATTATAATTTATTAAAATAAATTCTCTTTCTATTAAATCAACAAATATATGAATACACAATTTTCTTGCAATGTTTATTGCTTTTTTTAGTAAATCAATCTTTTTTATTCTGTTTTTTTCCAATAATGCCAATTCATAATAATAATAAGCAGATGTAATAGAAACAAGACCCATTTTCTTATTATTTTCATTAAATCTAAATGTTTGCTTCCTGTTACCTTTATTATTCATTAAGTTAATAAGATTCTGTTTCTCAATAAATTCTAATTTTTGCTTAGGTCTTATAGTATTTTTTGCAAGAAATATATTTACTTCCTCTTTCCATTTTAGTAATTTTTTGACATCTCTTATTCTGTAAAAGTAATTAAATAAAGTAAATAGATATTGTGTATATGGAAGCGTGTGTCCAGTTTCCAAATGCCTTTTTGATATTTTTATTGCATTTTTTCTATTCTGCCTGTTACTATTTAAACAATAAAGAACTGTATTTGCTATTGCATTCATATCAACATAAGGGTACTTTTTCATAATTCTCTTGGATAACTCCATTGCAAGCCTATCCGCACCTCTTGAAAAAGCAAATCCTGATATTAATGCCAAGTTATATGGAATTTCAATGTAATGCTTCACCTCCTGTCCATATAACAGTCCTTCATAATAATACTTGATGCCCGTTTTCACATTACCAGTAATCATATAAGATGATCCTAAATTTGTTGTTATTAGAGGTAAATTATTCATTTGCATTGCTTTTTTATGCTCATTATATATTTTTGTATTATATTTAAGCGATTTTTTTATTAATTTAGGATTTTTGTCAATAATTGCTTTTTCTAAATAAATAATACTATATATATTAAATAATTGGATTATTGTTTTCTTGTCATTATATTTTTTTGCAATTTTATATTCTTTATTTGCATATATTTCTGCATTTTTCATATCATTAGTATAAACTGCTATCATTGAAAACAGTCCATAATAGTTCATTAAAATCATTTCATTTTTTACTTTATGTTCCATTTTCTTCAATTTCCTTAAAGCAAAATTGGTCTGCTTTGCTGAGGACATATTGATAAAGGAAAAGTGTCCATAACTAATAAATAATTCCATTTTTTCATTAATATTCATTTTCTTTTGCTTAATAAGCTTTTTATATATTATATTGGCAGCATCTATTTTTTTTTGCTGTGTTAATATACTTGCTTTTAACATTAAATAGTCATTATTATATCCACTAACTTTTTTATATTTTTTTAGCATTAATAATGCATTTTTTGTATCTCTTCCTAATGCAATCATGAATTCAGCTAATAACAAATAATTTTGGGGGTTTTCTGTTTTATATTTTAAATATTTTAAATGTTTAAAGAATTGCATAATTATTCTATAATCAGCAGAATATTTGCCAATATTTGATAGAATATTAAATGATTGTTCCATCTGGTCTCTATTTGGTTTTGTACTAATAACCTTTTTTAATGCATATTTTGAATATTCATAATCTTTTTCAATTTCAAATAATTTAGCTGATTTTAAGAACATTTCAGTACATCTTTTATTATTTGCCATTTTGTAAAATTCACCTGATTGAAGTATGCGATATGGATCAGTGGAATATGATAATTCTATGGCAATTTGTTGACTTATTTTCTTAATATCCTTTTCAAGCATCTTATCATAAATTATCTGCCTTATGATTGAATGATAAAATGCAACAATGTTTTCCTTTTTTCTATTTAATAATTTATTGTTTATTGGTGATGCAAGGACATTATTTATTTCCTTATCTATTCTATTGGTTTTCATAGAAATATCCGAATCAAATTCATCTCCTATTACTGCTCCTGTTTCAAGGAATTGCTTTTCAATGTTTTTCAAAGAATCAAACTTTAATAATATGAGTTCCTGTAATGAATAAGGCAATTCATTAATATTGGTTTTAATATTTAATATTCCTTTCTTTGATGAAATTAATTTTTCTCTTTCTAAAAAACTTAAAAGCTGAACAATAAATAATGGATTGCCATTTGACATTTTTTGGAAATTGTCTACATTCTTAATTCCAGGTTTTAACTTAGTAAATTCAGTTATAAGGGATGCCGTATATTCTTTACTGAACCCCTTTAATGCTATTTCAGTTAATTTATACTTTGATAATTTTGAACTCAAAAAATCAATTTGTCCTATTGGTCGCTTTATT
This sequence comes from Caldifarciminota bacterium, assembly GCA_030592285.1. Classification (GTDB taxonomy): domain Bacteria; phylum Hydrothermota; class 32-111; order 32-111; family 32-111; genus JAUVJU01. The sequence goes on along the minus strand of JAUVJU010000066.1, from coordinate 1,629 downwards.
ATAATGAAATTTACATATTTATTGCCTTCATAAAATGCCCATTTGAAAATGTTCTTTGATTCATTATCTAAAAGATGTGCATCATCAATAATTATATTCACTTTTATTTTAATACTTTTAAATAAGGTTGTAAATTTATCCCTAATACTCATTGAGGCAAATTTATTCAGTGTTTCTGCATTAATGATCATTTCATTATTATTAAAAATATTATCCATTAAATAATTTATTGAAGAATATGGCATTTGTTTTCTTATACCCTTAGCAACAATATTCTTCACTGATGAATGGGATAATACTTCATTAACAAAATATGTTTTACCAATGCCGCCTTCACCATTAATTTCAATAACTGAAAATTCATTTTGCAGTGACTTTTTTGCAATAATCATTTCTTCTTGTCTTCCAACAAATATATTTCCCGATTTTTTTCTTTTTTCATTAATAGTGAATATATCAACAGATTCTTTCATTCCCTTAAATTTCTCTTTCTTTAGAAAGCAAATTTCATAATCCATTGATACACTAAGTGCATAATTTTTATCACATTCTATACTGTAATTCTCTGCCTTTAATGTAATCCTTGCGGCAAGGTTTACATTGTTACCCATAAATGTATATTCCCATCTGGTATTATTTCCAATAATTCCTGCAAATCCCTTTTGAAGAGTTATTCCTGCTTTTATTGGAATCCTAAATTCCCTGAATTGACTAATTATTTTCTTAATATATAAATACAATTTTTCATTCGCTTTTTCTAATGATTCAGGTAATCCAGCAGAAATAAGGATCATCCATCCCTTATCCGCATATTCAATTTTATTAATAAAAATGTGTTCATTATTGGCTGTATTTATTATGAATTTAAGCAGTTTTTCTATTCTTTTCAGTGTTATCTTTTCATTAATATGAAAAAATCCCAAAGGAACAGTTCGTAGTTCCCCTGCTTCGCCTTGATCTTTTATTTCTTTAATTCTTGCAGGATAATAAGAATTCAATTTAGTTTCAATTCTGCTAAAATCAATATTGTTTTTATGTGTTGAAAAGAAAAGAAAATCTCTCTTTTTACATTTTAATATTTGAGGAAAATAGTCATTTTCACATATATCAAATTTGATTCCTAATTCTGTGTTATTTTGATTATTATATCTACTAATATGATTCTTTAATGCAATACGACAATCAGATAAGTCATTGCTACTATTTACATAAAAGAGAATGGCATCTCCTGCAAAGTGAAGAACAAGACCTTTTTTTTCATATATAACATTAATAACACCACCAAATACATCATTTATCATATCTGATATTTTTTCAGCTCCATATTTACTCTTTTTGATAAATTTTTCTGTTGCCTTTGTAAAACCGGAAATATCTGCAAATACAAAGGTTTTCATACAATCTCTATACTATATATATCTACAGGTTTTTCTTTCCCTTTTACCATTATTGCCTCCATTTCTCTATATCTGATTTTATCGCCTGTTTCACCTATAACACTTTTTGATACTATTATTGGAATATTCATAGCATTTGCAGCTGATTGTAATCTGGAAGCAAGATTAACATTATCTCCAATAACTGTATAGTCCAATCTTTGAGAGGAACCAATATTCCCCACTACCGCAG